>JAJZOT010000005.1 GCA_021847855.1 Thermoplasmata archaeon
GTCCCTGGCCAGATATATCCAGTATGTCTCCTTTTTTGAAATTTATCTCTACAGAATCAGGTCCGAACAGACTGGCACTGTATTCATTCAGTGGATCTATTATGAAGATCTTTTCAGCATTCCCAGAGGCTATGGATCTTCTGAGAAACACCTTTGAGAAGAATGATTTTCCAGACCCCGTTTCCCCAAGTATCACCGTATTGAAGGATTCATTCTGAAAACTGTCTATCAAGAACGGCTTCCCATTAACAGAATCTATACCAACTAAGACACCATTTGCAGGTTTCGCCGTGGAATAAACGGGCAGGATTGAGGAAACAGACCTTGCGTCAATAATATATGGGTCATCCATCCCTCTTTTAAGCGAGAATATTTTTTTCAAGTTTCGTCCATTTATGTTGGAAGACCTCCGATTGGAAAAACCAAGATAATTCATTGCGGATTCAAATCTGGAAGCGTTTTCCTTGAGCTCAAGGGGATCCCTTCCCATGATCCTGAATCTGAGGTCCATATAGAACAATTTGTTCCCCTGATTTCTCACGCGATCGGACAGGAATTCAATCTCACTGGATTCTCTCTTCAGCTCCTCATAAATCTGGCTCCTCTTTCCATAGTGAAATTTCATTTCTGCATGACGTGAGGACAGAAGCCCTGCAAGCATTCGTTCAGTCTTCGTTTTATCAATAGGTTCCAGTTTCAGTCTGGTCAAAACAGGAAAGTCAAAACTTTCAAGCAATGATGCATAGGAATGCCCAAGGGAATAAACCATGTCTACTGTATGGTATAAAGCCTGGAAGTTTCCAAGTTTGAAATAATTCACGCCAGTCCAGAAACGGTGCTCCGATAAAACTGATGCAGAATCATCTTCACCTTTCTTTAACATCTCTTTCCCACACACTGACTCCACCTACACCATGGAGGAGAATATCCTGATGAAAAGGGGCCTGGAATCAATCTTATGCACAGTAAACCCAAGCGAAGAAAGGTCTCTCCTCAGTTTCTCAATCCCATCTGCAGCCATTGTTGCGGCTTCATGAAATCCTCTGGCAGTGACAGGGTACTTAAGGACAACATAGTTTTTCAAATAATAAATTCCCGAGAATGAATATCTCAAGAGTCCGGCATAATCCTGCTCAAGTTCTCCTTTGTCTCTGGGTAGAAGGCCGGTTAGATCTGGTTCATGGGGAACAGAAATGAATTCAACGCTGCAGTCAAGCTTGTTCAGAATCAGGCGAAGACCGTTGTCACGTGCACCTGTGTCACTTCCCGGAACTGAGTGAAACTGGGGGGATGAAATCTCCACAATTCCAGATATTGTGTTATCGTAAAGGGAAAATATGCACTCTTTCATTTCATGCAGTTCGTAGGTGTTGTTCAAAATACCCTCAGTGCCTGAAAACTGCTTTCTTGCCCATGTTACCATCACTGTTCCAAGAACTCTATCGTTTACTCTTGCAATCAGAAATATCATTGATAGAAGAAGAAATGCAACAGATAAATAAAGGTTCAACCTGAAAATTAGTGCGGATATTATTACTGCCAGAATAATCATCATGAAGCGTCTGTATTCGAAGCCGAATATATTTGCCTCGTATTTCAGAACATTTTTTGCCACACGATCACCGACTATCTTCACGACTATCAGCTCCTGAATTCAGTTCATTCTTCTCCATCATCTTAAAATCAACACCGTGATCCCCATTTTCCGAGGAAGGTGAAAATTTTATATTCCTCATCAGGGGGAGTGCAGTTACGCCTGTTATGGAATTTATATCTGAGACTCCTGTCGCAATCGAAGCGAATCCCTGGGCAGTTGCAGCTCCGTATTCCATGGTTGATCCAAGTGATGCTCCGGATAGAAACGATGCGATTGTGCTGAACCTGAAAATTGGTGACTGACTGAACAGCAGAACCGGCATCATTGCTGCAAGGCTTATAAGTGCAAGTCTCAGAATAAAATCATCTGGGAACATTGTTGAAATGTAGATCGGTATCAGGACAAAGAATGGAAGTACCGAAAGTCCTATGAAAAACTTCCAGAAGCTAACTGCTGTCTTTTCCATACCGGGTATTGCTGAGAGAATTGTAAATACAGGAAGAGTGACAATGAAGAAAAGGATCAATGCCTGCCTCAGTGCAAGCATACCCAGAAGTGCCATTATTACTGCAAAATAACCGGAATAAAATACAAGGTTCAGTAAAAGACTGCCGAGATTGTTTCCAGAAAGGTTACCCGAGACCTGAGCAGGTATGTTTATGTTGATCAGTATACCATACCAGTTTATATTCCCGTTCCACAGAACAAGAAATATAGATCTGGAAATGTCAAGCACAGCAATGGATACCTGATATGATAAGATACCCACAGATACGGAAATGGCCAGTCTTATCACAAATTTGCCAGGTGAATTTGGCTCCAGAATAGAATTCCTGACCACGTACACCAGCGATGAACCCACAAGGACGAGTGAGATAATCGGGATATAGATGTTCCCCAGCAGACTGTTATATAGCCCCGATATGCCCGCTATTTTGAAAATACCGAAGGAATAGTGTGGGCTCAGTCCATAGTAAATTGCATAATACCAGAACAGTGATATTAAGGGTGACAGTGCATCGTCGATCACTGTCAGTACAGCGGAGACAAGTCCTTCCGCTTCAGAAAGACCTATCAATAATTCACGCGCCTGTTATGACATAGTTGAGGACAGCGTAAAGGGCCCCGCTCATTGCAAAGATATAGATGAGGGTTCCAATAAGGGCATTTTTGGTTCTGGTTCGAGCCTCAAACTTCCTGTTCTCATCAGTACTGAAATATCCAATTGCAATTGGAATCCATAAAAGAGCTATTAGTACAGCAGAAATTGAAGCCACAACAGCATAAACGCGGTTTATCATGGTTGAAAGCTGCTGGCTGCTACCACTAATGGCATTTATTACACTAAGTACATTTGTGGCATTAATGACCATAAGTACCATAAGTGCACACAATATATAATTCTTTTAAGGATTGTGAAGACGAAAAAATCCATCGATATAAATTACAGGGTTGGAAAAATTGTATTATTTCTTGAGGTCTGCCTTTATTTTAGCAAGTTGCGCAAGTCTTGCTTTGCTTCTTATCTCTGCCTCTTGATATATTTTCCTATCAGCTTCGGTCTCAAGTTTCAGGGGTGGTATATCGGTAGGCTTGCCGTCCTGGTCAACAGCGACATATGTAAGGAAGCTTTTTGTTGCAACTCTTCTTGTGCCTGTGAGACCCTCTTCTGTGGTTACGTTTACCTCTATTTCCATTGTGGATCTGGTAACGAAGTTGAGCTTTCCCGTTATAGTGACAATATCTCCTAGATGGATTGGAACAAGAAAGAAGAGGCTGTCTATGCTTCCCGTGACATTCCTGCGCCTTGAGTGCCTGGTTGCAACTATTCCAGCCACATTGTCTATCCACTCCACCAGCCTGCCCCCGTAAAGTGCGTTGAAAATATTTGTGTCAGGTGGCAGTACAAGTCTTTCCAGCTCAGTGTATGATTCTTTCCAGGATTTTGATTCCATGTAATCTCCATTGCATTTAAATATAAAATATAAACATCTGGGGAAATTTAAAATGCACCTTGATCCCCAGTTGTGATCAGATGAACTACCCGAAAAGGGGGGAACCAGGCATTAAAACGAAAAGTAGAGGTTAGCTGGTGGATGGTGCCTTGAAGCTTCAATGATGAAAAGAAATGTTGATGGCAAAGGTTTTTCAACAGCCTTTAAATATTTCAGGGGGAATGAACAGTTTTGTCATTATGTGAAGATGAAAAGAAATTAGCGGCCAATGAAGCACTGAAATATATTAAAGACGGCATGATTGTTGGGATTGGAACAGGTTCTACCGTGGATTATTTCATAGAGGGACTTGGAAAGAGGGTTGCCTCTGGACTCAGGGTAAAGGGGGTATCCAGTTCACTGAAATCGTCCGATCTTGCCAGAAAACATGGTATAGAGATACTGGACGATTTTCAGGGCATGATGGATATTGATGTGGATGGTGCGGATCAGGTGGACGAAAAAGGAAATCTCATAAAGGGAGGTGGCGGTGCACTCCTAAGGGAGAAAATAGTTGCATACAACAGCAGGAATGTATGTATTATAGTAGACAGCAAAAAAATGGCAGGAAATGACTTTGGTTCCTTTCCTCTGCCCGTTGAGGTGACGCCTTATTTTGCATCAGGAACCGTGAGACACATTGAAAAACTTGGTGCAGAATGCACTCTCAGGCAAAATGGGAGTTTTGTTACGGACAATAACAACCTCATCGCTGACTGTAAATTTGGAAGGATAAAGGATCCTGAAACGCTCCACAGTAAAATTAGGGAAATACCCGGCGTCGTTGAAGTTGGTCTCTTCATTGGTATGGCAAACGAGATAATCGTCGGATCAGGAAAGCAAGCCAGGGTTATTAAAATAAAATAATGGGGTTTAAAAAAACCTATTATTTAAATCATTTCTGGAAGTTTCTTAACTGTTCAATGTCAGTATTGATTTCAGCAATCTTATTTGAAAGATCCTGAATTATCTCTTCAAGAATCTCCCCAAAATTCTTTGAGAGTTTATAGCCGTGAATGGGTCTTCCCTTTCCCTCCTTTTTCATATTACGTTTGTTGATCCAACCCTTACGCCGCAGCCACTGCATTGCGATTGAAACCTCAGGCTGTCTCAAACCCGTTTCACGCTCTATTTCAACACTGGTAATCTCCCCTTTGTTCCTTATATATACCAGTGTATACGCCACACTCCTCGGTATGTCAGATATTATGAGATATCTGGCAAGCTTCTCATTCTCTTCAGATAGTACCATGTTAACTCACCGAAATATTATTGTGTATTTAATATTTCTCCATTGCTAATAAATATTACTATATCTATATTTGTAAAATTTTTACGAATAAATATCAATGTTTTTCAAATTTCTTGGACATAATCCGGAAAACATAAAAATTTTCAGGATTTTGCCAGAGACTCAAGTTTGCTTATTATTGTATACAAAGCTGCTCTTCCGTGTGAGGGAACATTTGGGTCGTTGGCCATTTCATCCAAAGTAGAAACTGCCCCTGCACATCTTAGATCAAGGGATTCTCTTGAATTTGAGAGTCTGGTCTTTGAATCGGTTGCACTTTTTCTGACATTTCTCGGTACAGATGTGTCTTGAGCCAACTCATCCAGCAAAAAATTTATCTCATCATATAATTTCTGATCCATCTTATCACGCCCCCAGATTTTTTCCCATTTCTTTCTTTATTGAAAGAACCATCATTGTTTTTGACCCTTTGATTCCGGACATTCTGCTCAACCGATTCACAACAAATCTCTGGAATTCTTCATAGTCTGGAAACCTAACTTTTATGACTATATCAAACTGTCCAGTGACGATCAGTACATCCTCAACATTATTTTCCCTTGCTATCTCCTTTCCTATTGCTTCCACAAGATTTACGTCTGTCTCTATTCCAATCAGGGCGGTTACTATCTTATTGCCGTAATACTTACCAAGTGTTCCGGTCATTTCAGTTTGGACTTCCATATTTTCACGCATCCTTTTTATAACTTGAATGTCTGGCAATCAAGTTTGTATCTTTCACCGTATCTCTAATTTTCTTAAAAATTTTGCATTTGAAAAAAATTACGGTTTTGACCAGGATCTTTTCTCAGGATGGTTTAAAACCTGTATTTCTTACTTAAGTTACTGCACCTGCATAGAGATTGTGTCCTCTTCCGGTCTTGCCTTAAAATTGAAGAAATGCAAAAGAGGTGGGCATATCATTACGATTCAAGAATACTACATTTTTTGAAAATTAGTAAAGTGACCAGACATCTCAAATTTGTGGTGCTACAAAGGGACAAATTGGTTAGAAATTCATAAATGCTGACCATTTTGCACGGGTGAATAAGGTGTACTTCGTTGTTTCGCAAGTTATCCTCAGTGCATTGCATATTGCATGATACCCCATGAAAAAAATAATAAACAACAGTAATATAAACGTAGACTGCTCAATTTAGTTTGCGGTCTCAGAAAAAGAAGATCGGAAATGGATTGAGCGAATGACCCGGCTTAGCTCAGTTGGTAGAGCGGCGGACTGTAGAGGGAATCCACGGCAATAGGAAAACCGCCGTTATCCGCAGGTCTCTGGTTCAAATCCGGAAGCCGGGACTAAGATCTTAAGTCCAATACCTGAACATTACTGCGTAGCTACTTGTGCTGGTTGCTTATATATCTGCCTCATACTTCTAAGAAACTTTTTAGTCATTGGTGTTAATTCAATACCACTTGTAAGTACTTTTTTTCTTACGACTCCATTTTCTCTGCATCACTACAGACCAACTTCTTTAGGACTTATCTACAGCTCTAACTTTTATATCTTTCACTTCTTCTTGACTCATTTTGGACAATTTCTAAAAACCAATGAAAACTGATTTGTTACGGCCGTTCACGTGATTGAAAATAAATCACATTACGAATTTCTTAGAGTAAAACAGTTTTTGATATTTGCACGAAACTTGGGTTTATAGAAATCTTCTTTGTTTAGATACCCAAGTGTTTTATTACGATTGTCATTCATATCCAGCACACAGGATCCCATTTATAGAGAACTTCTTGATCATACTCCTTACCTTTTATGTTTATGATCAATATCATTTTCCTTGCTTTGATCAACATAGTCTTAATTCATATCACTAAATTGTTAGTAATATAATATTCTTCTCCATGAGCAAACTATATGCTGGAAAAAACGCATTCTTCAAAGTAAAAGTACTTATAACACGAAATGCAGGCATTATTTTGATATCAATCGATATCAATTTATACTACTAACAAATGATCATCTACAATCAGGAGGGTTGCATTTGCGATCCGTTATGATACATTCATACCTGGTTGTTTCTTTCTTATTCATCATGGATTAACAACCGACAAAAATATAATTATGCTGATATTTACAGTAAAATGTATTTCCTCTACTTAGATGAATCTGGAGATTGTCATTCATGGTCTCAGAATAATAATTTCGTAATTGGTGGTGTAGCAATTCACGAAGGACAAGTTACAAGTTTAACAAATCAAATGAATGCCATACAACAAACTTATTTCCCAGGAATTCAAGTTCAAATACCATTCCATTCGAATGAGATTAGATCAGGGCGAGGCAGATTTGGAAAACTGGATCGGGAAACCCGAAATAACCTGTTTAGTGATCTCTTTAATGTACTTAAGAACACGGTTTTTCCAAAGGCAATTTTGTTTTCGTCCGTGATGGATATTTCAAAAGCGACTATACCTACCCAAGATCTATACACAGTATTCTCAGATATTGCTTCAAGATTTAATCTATTCCTAACGCGTGGGTATTCAAGGGGTCCAAAAAACAAAGGCATGATTATTATAGATCACGCCAATGAAGACAAATACATGGAATTCTTTCAAGGATACAGAAACAACGGGACTCCATATGGTAATATACGTAACATAGTTGATATCCCATATTTTGCAAGCGGGAAGGATACAAGAATGATTCAACTTGCTGACCTATGTGCTTATGCCGTTTTCAGGAGATACGAACATAACGACCTCACTTATTTTGATTACATTAAAACTAAATTTGACAGAAGGCATCAGATAGGGCCTGTTGACGGTCTCAAACATATGACGGAAAGCAACTGCGAATGCATTGCATGTAGTTCTAGAACCTAACAATCTACTTTGCAGGTGAGAAACATTCCACCTACAATGCCACAGGATTAAGCAGATTATAACTCAACAAAGCATAGAATCGCCCATTATAAACTCATAAAGGCTTAATGTGCATAGGTTTGAACCCATATCTTGGGAACTGACAAACTTGCAATCGTACAGGCTTGCTACTGTATATATTGTAATAAGTATTGCCGTATAGTTTTAATTTTCTTAGACATTATTTAGCTACGCAAAAGCTCGAAATCAACAACGCAAAGGAACAGTCTGTGGCAATACGGAATGAGATACCTCGTTCAGAGGAATCGAGGTACGATCACCGGTTGCATGGAGTCTTCCTTGTAAGTGAAGGTATGAGTTGCTATGAAGCAGGAAGAATCCTTTGTGAAGATTCCAGAACCATGGAGAGATGGGTAATGAGATTCAATGAGAAAGGTTTCAATGATCTCAGGGAAGGAAAGAGATCCGGAAGGCCATCGGAACTCACTCCTCAACAGATTGATACGATAAGCGCTGATCTGAAAGCCCACAGCCAGTATTTCTTTCCATTCACATGAAAACATGTCTCGTCTAGGTTAACCGCTTCAGATCTCCCATAGCAAATATGAGGATACGCCATCAGTATGAAATTGGATGTTTCCTGTAGCATGAGATACTACAGAACATGATGTTCTTACATGGTGGTGTACCAAAATGTGAAAGAAAATGAGTGAAGTGGAAAATCAAGCGTCAGATCTCAACACAAACAGAGGTACTGGTTTTATAGAAAACATTATCAAAGGAGGATCAAGTCTCAACCAGAGGTAACAAATTTGATAAAGAAAGACCAGGTTTTGCCAGAGTGGAGAAGGAACATTCTAGAGAAACATCTTCTTACTTCTCTCATAGCACTTGAACTGGTATTGAGCGTGATTTTTTTTACAATTTCATATGTTAACGGGAACATATACTTCAAAGGAGTAGGAGTTGGGTTATTAATTGCATGGGTAACAGGATTGATAGCCCATATAATTAAGGTTAAGCTAATCTAAATCTGCACAGTTTGATGTAGCGTATCTTGATTCAGTCAGAAGGATAGGAAACAACTGTTCGTTTGCCATTCTAAAACTTTCAAGTTCCCCCATGAACAGGCATTGTCCCTCCTCATGTGGTCGAATTGCTTTATCAGAGTTTTCCATCACCATAACATCTTGACCAGTTTCCATTTTTATAATGCTAAAGGGGATTTTCACATAGCAAATGTTAGAAACAGGTGGAAACGTAGTACTTAACCAATTAATGCAGGTGACAAAAGAAATCCTTATGGTAAATTATCATTTCAGGATATATGAGCACTGGCACTTTTAAAGATAAGTTCCCACTAATTGGAGACGATGAAAAACCAGAAGATCCTAGATTTTCTGTCGAATATATTGATCATGGCATTGATCTAGCCGAAAATTTTTACGATTATGCCAATGGAAATTGGTTGAAAACACATCCTATCCCGTCAGATCGTTCATACTGGGGGGCCTCTTCTGAACTTTATGAAAAAAACCGATATATTCTTGGAAAAATACTTGAAAAATGTGCCGAAGAGGTTGAAGGGGGATCTGACAATGTACGGAAAATGATCGGAAACTTCTATATATCATCCATGGACAGGGGACTCATTGATGAATTAAAATTTAAGCCAATAGAGAAAATATTACAAATGGTTGAAAATATAAAATCCATAGCTGATCTGGTTTCATCCCTTTCAACATTGCATTCATCGGGTATTCCAGTACTTTTCTCTGCAGATTCTGACATAGACGAGAAAAATAGCTCAGTTTACTCCTTCTATATTGCACAGGGTGGATTGACTCTACCAAATAAGGAATATTATATTCTGGACTCTTTCAAGGAAATAAGGGAACAGTATAAACAGCATATTGAGAACATGTTCATCCTGTATGGTTATGATGAGATCAGTTCGAAGGACTTCTCCAGTAAAATAATGGACATTGAAACAAAACTGGCAAAGTCAAGTCGGAGTCCTGTTGAGCTAAGGGATCCGGAGAAGAATTACAACAGGGTCCAGTTCACTGAAATAGATGATCAATTTCCGGAAATGAGGCTTAAAAGTTATTTTACCGGAATAAATCTCGGTGAAGTTAATTATGTAATCGCTGGTCAACCGGAATTTTTCCATGAACTTTGTAAAATGTTGGAGGAAATACCACTTGAGGACTGGAAAATATACATCAAGTGGAAAGTGATCAATGGAACTGCGCCATACCTGCACTCTGAGGTGGAGAGCGAGAATTTCGATTTCTTTCACAGAAAACTGTTTGGCCAGAAGGATCCAGAAAAAAGATGGAAAACTGCAGTATCCGTAATTGATTCACACATGGGTGAGGCTCTTGGAAAAATATACGTCGAGGAAGAATTCGGTGAAGAATCAAGGGAAAAAATGAACGAAATGATCGAAGACATAAAGGAGGTCTTCATGGATCGGTTAAGTCACATAGACTGGATGAGCGAAGCAACAAAGGAAAAGGCCATCGAAAAATTCAAGAAGTTCAGGGCAAAGATTGGTTATCCAAAGAAGTTTATAGACTATTCACCCGTGAGAATAGAAGCACGCGACTACCTGGGAAATATACTAAGATGCAATGAATTTGAATTTAAAAGACATATTGAAAGGGTCAATAAACCCGTGGACAGGGACCTCTGGGAAATGACTCCTCCCACTGTGAATGCTTATTTTTCGCCAACTGAAAATGAGATAGTGTTCCCTGCAGGCATATTACAACCGCCTTTCTTCGACAGTGAAATGGATGACGCTGTAAACTATGGGGCAACAGGTGGGACAATAGCTCATGAGATCACGCATGGCTTCGATGACGAGGGAAGGAAGTTTGATGCGGACGGGAACATAAAAGAATGGTGGACAGAGGAAGATGAAAAGGCGTTCATGGAAAGGGCAAAGCAGGTGGTTGATCTTTACGGTTCACAGGAAGCTCTTCCTGGCCTCCATGTTAATGGGGAACTGACACTTGGAGAAAACATTGCGGATCTGGGTGGCGTAAGTATAGCATACGAGGCTCTTCAGAGAAAGTTAAAAAAGCACCCGGAAAAGAGGGTTATGGTTGACAATCTCACACCAGAACAGAGATTCTTCCTGGGTTGGGCACAAGGCTGGAGAATGAATATAAAAGACCAGACACTGAGATGGCAGGTCTCAAACGATCCACATTCTCCTGATAAATACAGGGCCGAGCTTCCTGTTTACGCTCATGAGGATTTCGAAAAGGTATTTGGAGGGCTATTCAGGAAAGACGATCCGGTCTTCAAAAAAATAAAGATATGGTAAAAATCATCATCTGGCTTTAAATCGCAATAAAATATATTGTTGTTGTTTTAGAATCTCTTGATCACTTGGCAACGATCCTGACAACGTTGCTGCCTCTGATCACGACGGTTCCAAGTTTTCGCGTGAGGCTTTCAGCATTTTCCTGAACCTCATCCAGCACCATATTCATGTATTCATCGTATCCTGTAAGTCTCCCTTCCAGGACTCGGTTATCCTTCAAGAGCAAAGCTACCTGCTTGTTCAAATTTTCTTCCAGCATTTTCATTGGCATTATCATTTCTTTACCTCAGTTATATTCGTCTTCGTCGAGATTATCCTCTCTTCCCATAACAACCTGTATAAGTCCCTTGAGAACCTCTTTGACATCCTCAAGTTCTTTGCGCATAGTTACTACTTCTCTGGAAAGCTGTTCCACATTTTTAACCTTATCTGCATCAGTTCCTTTCATATCCATCACCAAACGTTAAAACTTCTCCATAATCATCAGTAATCTTCCTTAAATCAGTTTTCTCACAGTTATCGCAGTAAAGGGACCCGTTTTTTAATTCCATTGGATTCCTGCATCTGTCACACAGAGTCTTCAATACGCCATAATGTTTTCCGTTTATTGAAATATCCGGTGTTCCCCTAAATATTTTGATTACTCTGGCCCTTACCAGATCTCCAATCCTAAGAAGGTTTCTTCCAACATCTCTTCTGTTGCCACCCTCCCCGAGCCTCAGGTTCGAATCACCGTGATAATATATAAGTTCATCATCAGAACGGCATATTGCTGCAATGCTGACAATTGCAAAACGCTGATCCAGTTTTACTATCTGTCCGTAAACAACATCACCCGGCTGAGGGAAAACCTTGGATTTCATTTTCCTTACCGAAAGGATAAGGTTTTTATCATCTCTCTGCACAAGGCCGTTTATTGTGGAGACAATCTTCCCCTCATCTTCCATGGTGTTTTTTCCAGGGACATATTCCTCGGTGGTGGATAATTCCATTCCGGGAGTTGTTATCTCAATTTTCTCGGCGTTTGATTCCATTAATATTACTAATCCCATTCCAGTTAATTTATCGTCATATTAAATCTTTGACATCCATCCTCCCAACAGATGGATTCGGAATTTTGCATGACTTTCTAATCCGGATCTCGCAAGGACCCACCAGTTTTAAAGGTTGCCGGGGATTCTCCATAGGATTGCGTTCCCTCGGCCTGAAGGGTCCCTTCCTCACTTCCAAGCCATCCACTTTGCGCACACAGGCACGCACGAAGCAATATGCTATCCGACCTCTTTCACATCTGTCATCCAAAGAAACGAACATTAATCCGGCAAATCTATTTTGTTTTGGGTCATTCTCATCTTCTACCATATAAAAGGGAATTTTCCATTCGAAATGTTAAATTTAAGAGGTCAGATATGATGCCCGGAAGTGATTAAAGACGATAATTTTTTCGCCCTCGCAAGATCTGGAACACTGGACGAAAGGTGGGAATATCCAATTATTGTGAATACGCAGAATCCAGATCAGTTCATTAACTCTGGCGAAGAATTGATGATCCTGGGAAATAGTTTTAAGAAAACTTTAACCTACCCGGAATTAATCAGAAACCAGGACAGCAAGGATATCATTGAATCTGAGGACATTGTAATGGTACTCAACACCCTGGAACTCATAGAACGACCAAAAAACCTTGTCGACAGAATTCTATCCATCAGGAAAAGTATTGGCTGGAAAAAGCTGATTTACGCCCCTGGAATTGGCGATCCATTCCTGATTCCAGTATTGGTTTATTTGGGAATATCAGTTTTTGATGATATTTTCATAAGGAAACAGAGCTACAGGGGCATTAAGTACACTTCACTGGGAGCAACCAGGGCTGAATCATCATTAAGCCATAATATGGATTTCGCAACGTACCAGATGGAGGTGCTGAGAGAGAGCATTAAAAACCGGACTCTCAGGGAAATAGTGGAGAAGTTCCAGTTCTCCTCGAAAGCTCTTGAGATTCTGAGAATTCTTGATTTTTCACACTATAGCTCGGTAGAAGAGATATTTCCGTCAAGGACACCTTACATCATGGCGAACAGTATTGAATCACTGCAGAGGCCCGATCTTGAGCGCTACAGACGGAAAATAATGAACGAATATGAAAAGCCAGTGAACAGAGAAGTTGCCCTGATTTTACCATGTTCCGCAAGAAAACCGTATTCAACCTCAAAAACACACACTGCAATCCTGTCACATATTGGAGAATTCAGGAAATATATCCATGAACTCATAGTAACATCTCCGGTTGCACTTGTCCCGAGGGATCTTGAGAACATCTATCCCGCAATGTTTTATAATATCCCTGTAGTGGGCCACTGGTACGATGACGAGAAAATAATGATGAAAGAGACACTCTCATCCTATCTAATAAAGAACAGTTACAGAAAAATCATAGCTTACATAACGGAAGATCTGGGGTTTGTCCGGGATGTACTTCCCCAAGATTCGATTATAATCGAGGGTAATATAAAATCTGATGCAAATCTCAGGGCACTATACTCTGCAATAGATGAGGTTATCAAGGACATAGATCCAAAAAAGGGGAACAGGATTGATCACCATGTATCAAGAGCAAAGTTCCAATTCGGAAACTGGATCGGAAAATATATTGAAAAAGCCAGGGTAATAAATAATTACAACCAGGAGATGCTGGTTGTTGAAGGAAAACCAGCAATAGTTTTTAACGATAGGCTTGGTAAATACACAATCAATAAATCTTCAGCGAACTGGTTCATGGAAAATGGAAAGTTTTTAGTTGAAATAGACAATTTTAAACCGACTTCAAATGTTTACTCAGTGGGTGTGCTGGATGCCACATCAGATATAAGGCCTGAGGATGAGGTTGTTCTCCATCATAAGGGTGAGATAAAGGGTGTTGGCATTGCAAAAATGCCCTATGATGCCATGAAACAGCTGAAAAAGGGCGTGGCTGTAAAGGTAAGAAATTAATCATATGAACATAGAAAATGTATTTATAGTTCTGGAGACTAGAACATAATATTGTCACCAAAATCTTTGGCTCTATTGGTTGTAGGAGCATTAATTATTCCTACTGTTTTTGCTACTTTACCAATGACCTATCCGAGCACAAATCCAGTTCCAGTGGATCATGTATTCCAGAATCAGAGAGTATCATCTGGATTGTCACAACTGGAGGGTGTGGCCGGTTCTACAGGTTTCAACAATTCAGGTCTGAACATGTCAAGCCTTTCAAGTCTCTTAGGTTCCCTTCCAGGGTTTCTTCTGCACCTCCTGATGAGTTTATGGGATGACATAAGAGGGCTAACCAGTGGGTTGCAGTCAACAGGGTTTTCATCAACAAGTGGGTCATCAGTGACCATAAAGGGGTATGTAACGAACGCATCCAGCACTAATTCTCCCATACCCAGCTCAATGTTGACTGTATCAGAAACAGAGTATTACACTCAGGTGCAGACAGGATCAAATGGATACTATTCTTATGTGATGGTCCATCAGGGAAAAGGGTCTCTTTCGTATTTCATACAGGGTTTCAATCCAAAAATTGTAAGTATAGACACCATAGGTCTTTCAAACGCATGGGTGAATGTCACACTCACACCAGCTGAGAGGTACAATATCAGCGGTCTGACAGAATTCAGGAACAATACGCTGGTTCCAGGTGTTTCAGTGGACTTCTCAAGTAAGTTTGGAAGCTACACCACCCAGTCTTCATCATCTGCCAGATATTCACTGGACATACCCAACGGAACTTATGGTATAACTATAAGCAAAAGGGGCATGAATCCCATACCGGATCCGTATTACATCATTGTGTCCGGGAGGTCAATGACAAACTTCAATCTAATAATAAATGTGTCCGGTAAGGACCAGTTCAACGTTTCAGGATTTATACTCAACAGGGAAAACAGGACAATATCCGGCGCAACTGTCGGTCTGTACGGAAGGTCTTCCGGCAATGCAACAACAAACAGCACCGGGTTTTACAGGATCAAGGTTCCATATGGAATTGATATCATCACCGCTGTGGACCCTGCCTACGGTTATAATTACACAGAAAGGCATGTTATAACGAACCTCACAGATGTTAATATTACGCTCACAAACAAGGATCCAATGCCTTCAGGGTCCACAATAGGTCAGCAGAACAGCACAAATGTATCTAAAAATATCTCTGGAAATATAACACATTACCTCCAGGGAAACAATTCGCGGATCAACTATTCCAACAGCACCATGAATCTTACACTGCAGGGTAACATAACGAACTCCCTGGATGGCAATCCGGTGGCTGATACGTCTGTCATTTTCTATACGGACATCAACGGTACAATATTCGCTGATAATATTACAACCAATTCAACTGGGCATTACCTTATACGTCTATCTTACACAGGAAATTATTCCTTCGCTGTTAATTCGACTTTCTATAATCCTAAATTCTTCAATTTGAATATAACAGGAAATACGACATACAATTTCACACTGGTTCCATTGCAGAGTCACATATTCTATGTCAGTGGTTATGTTAAGATACATGGTCCTGAAACAGGACTTAAGGGAGCTTATGTTTACCTTCTCTCGTCGTCAGCGAAACTGGTAAAATATAATGTAACTGACTCTACAGGTCATTATATTATTGCTGCAATAAATGGAAACTACCTGATTAAGGCTGAAGCGGTAGGTTTCAATGGGTCCAGAACTCACAAACTTACTCTGGATAGCAACATTACAGATTTCAATTTCTCTCTTTATATATCCATTAAAATAGGAAGTGGAATTGCAGAGTTTCCTCCAGGTTCAGCCAGCGGAATTCCAGGAGTTAGCGGGTCATCCATATCCAGTCAGTTGAACGCGTCATCGGGATCATCAAACGCAACAGGTTCCGGCCCAGTCACGTTGACAATTCATCTGGTGAATTCCACATCAGTTCTTTCTAACACGAAATTCATTGCGTATATGGAGATAGATAATATTCAGTTCAGATCCGTTGGTAAGACAAATTCCACCGGGAATTTCACCTATGACATGAACATAACAGGAAGATTCACAATCCTTGCTGATACTCTTTATAACCGTGGGAATACAACGGTGGTTAACGTGGAGAATAACACATCTGTAACGCTCACTCTTACTCCAGTTCCGGTATATACCGATACCATTGAACTTCACAACTCATTCAACACAACTTATGCAAACAACAGTGTTCCTGAAAATTTCCTGAACCAGACATCAAATTACGTTTTCTCCATAAGTAATTATTCTTCGAGCCTGGCTGGAATTAACAGGACATATTACTACAGGCTTCCAGAAGGTAATTACTCGTTTACGTATTCAGATAAGTATTTCGTGCAGAAGAGTTTCTGGTCTAACATCACATCAGCTAATGCGACTTCGCCTGTATACCTACAACCATACCTCATAATAATTCATGCAAACTCATCGGCAGAATGGTATTATAATATCAACAATATTAATGGGAACGTAATTATAAAAGGAGACAGCAGGATGCAGGTAAATATAACCGGAGAAACCCAAGGAATACATTCCGTGCAGCTTGGATTGGTATTGAATAATACAGCAACAAGTGTGTATTCTAATTCGGTTGACTTAGTACCTGGCCAAAACATATTCAAGGTTTATTCTAACATGACAAACAGTGTCTATGAGACAAATAATACAACTACGGATGTGCCTGGAAGCCATATATATGTGA
>JAJZOT010000162.1 GCA_021847855.1 Thermoplasmata archaeon
GAAAGCGGTTTGCCACCCCATAATTGAGGAAGAATGCGTAGGGTGCTATGACCAGGTTTGCCTCCTTCAGTGAGAATTTCACGGACTCATATGGGCAGAGAAGGTTCTCCTTTCCATAAGCGTAAAATTCCTCGGCAGTGGGAAGCTGGGAGAATAGATACTGTGAGGTTGTCGGATCCCTGACCTTCCAGTTGAAATAGTGGCATGCTTCCTTATCTCCCTCCATAACTTTCTTCTTTCGCATGGAGCAGAATCTGGAAAGCGATTCAGAATCGAATTCTCCCTCGTTCTCAAGTTCCCTGTACAGGGGGCACATATTTCCCCTTCCCTGGATCACAACAGCTTTAATTTCTCGGTTTCCTATGGACCTCAATTCGGCGATTACCTGTTCCTGCTGTGAATTGGTTCTGGTGAGGTAAAGGATTTTTTTTCCCTGATTCTCGTTTGATCTTATTGCAGAAAGAAGGCTCATTATTGTTTTGCCGGAACCAGTTGGTGATTCAATGGCAACGGACTGCCTCTTCCTCAGTTCATCAACAACAAATTCTATTATGCTCTTCTGGTAGTCCCTCAGTCCATATTTTTCAACCAACACAATCACAAATGGAAATATCCGGTTTCAGGTTATTTTATTTTCTCAAGAAGCATGGCCTTTCTCTGATTCAACAGGTCAGGATCAGGGACATATCTGGAGGCTTCTTCCAGTGATTCAAGCGCTTCCCTGTATTTTTGCATTTTTTCAAGCAGCTCTGCCTTTACCAGGTGATACTGGTAATTCTCGGGAACGAGCTGTATTGACCTGTTGATGTCCATGAGCGCTTCCTGGTATTTTTTCATATGGACCAGAAGTTCATGTCTTCTGTAGACGAATATCTGATCCATGGAATTCAGTCTAACAGCTTCATCGTAATCTCTCAGTGCTTCTTCCAGCTTGTTCTTTTTCCATAAAACATTTCCCCTGTTGTAATAATAATCAGGGACATCCTTCTCCAACTCTATGGCCTTTGTAAAAGAGGCCTCAGCATCATCCAGATCCCCAAGATCTTCCTGAGCTGCACCCAGGGCATTGTAATAATCTGCATGATCCGGAAGCAGTGAGATGGATTTTCTATAGTCTTCTACTGCCTGCTCCAGCATTTTAAGAGAGTAATAAGCCAGTCCACGGTTGAAATAATAATCAGGCTCATTTCCTATAACTTTTATGGCCTTGGTAAACTCCTTTACTGCCTCTGGGTATTTTGCCAGGTTAAAGTAAGAAATTCCTCTCTCATTGTAATCGTCAGCTAATTCATCATTATCCCTTGGTTTAAAGTTGCTTGGCACGAACATATAATTCAGGATAATATATGAACATTAACTATTTCTGGAGGTCACAATTCCAGCGTTTTGTTTTTCACAGAAGAGAGTATATTCTGGTAAGTTTTCCACTTTGTTCTCACGATCTGCGATATATCAACATTATTTTCAAGTGATTCACGTATAAATCTTGTTGTTCGTGGGTCTGAAGGATAACCTGATCCCATATCCCCATATTTTCCGGAGAGCTTCTTAATCTCACGATCCCTTATGACCTTGGCCACAATGGAGGCTGCCGATACAGAGGGATAGATAGAATCAGCCCTGTGCGCACAGAAGACTCTTTTCCCGCTCTTTTCACTGAGAGATCTGCTCAGTCTTTCAGGCTTCACATCAAAGGAATCAACGTAGACATCGCATTCTGCATCTTCCAGAAGTTTAAGGGCAAAGTGTTGTTCAATGTCATTGAGAGTAATCCTCTCCATCATACTGTTGATCTCAGCTGGACTTATTACAACAAATGACCTCCTGGTAGCAAGATCACTTATACGGTCGAACAGCAGTTCTCTACGATCTGGGCTCAACTCCTTTGAATCTCTGACTCCGGCGTTTCCAAGCATTTCAGGGCTACCGCATATCATTGCCATGACCATAGGCCCAATTACCGGACCTCTGCCAGCTTCATCTATTCCGCACTGGCACACTTTCACAAAAGAGTAATCATTCAAATTCTATCTTCCTATCATTCTCCAGAGAATGTAAACTTTGCCTTCCATTTTTTACCAAAACATATCATTTATCAGGTTCGGATCTTTCCAGTTCATTCTGTATAGAAGAGTCGGACAAAAATTAAATGCACTTTTCACATATTCAATTGGTTGATGGGGTTAATCTTGATCGAATATGAAAATTTTCTTCTGGAAAAAAGGGAAATGGTGGACAGGGAGCTGGAGTCATTCTTCAATTTCAAGATGGAAGGGTGCAGGGATCAGATCAGCCGTGATATTGTGGGAAGAATAAGAGACTTTACAATGAACGGTGGTAAGAGAGTCAGGCCAATACTGACAATTGCAGGTTACAACCTTTTCAGTAAATTCGATCAGAGGATTGTAAAAGCATCAATATCTATTGAACTCACACAGTCCTACCTTCTCATACACGACGACGTAATGGATCAGAGCGATGTCAGGAGAGGAAAACCGAGTTTTCACGCATCCCTAAGGGAATCCCTTCCTGAAAATACATATGACAGAAAGCGGTTATCTGAAAATCTCGCCATAGTTGCTGGTGATCTTGCTGACAGCTATGCAAACGAGGCCATAGCACGTTCCGGCTTCGGCCACAGGGAAACCCTGATCACTACAGACCTGCTTGCTGAGATTGTTGAATATACAGGTTATGGACAGCTTCTGGACATAAATTCCGCCATGGATGACGGGTTCAGCCAGAGGGATCTGATGCGTCTCCATCTCTGGAAGACAGCCAAATACACCATAGAAGGGCCACTGATGATGGGGGCGATCCTCAGTGGAACCGAAAAAAATCTGCAGTCTCTCAGCTATTATGGTTACCTTCTCGGACTCGCTTTTCAGTTGCAGGACGATGTGCTCGGGTTATACGGTGACGAGAAGACCATAGGGAAATCTGTAAAGAATGATGTGAACGAAGGCAAAAAGACACTTCTCATGATCAAGGCAATTGAATTTTCGCCGGATGATGCAGACTTTATAAAAATGTGCCTGAATAATGGAAACATTAATGATGAGGATTTTCAAAGACTGAAAGATATAGTTAAATCCTCCGGGTCTTATGATTATTCAATCAAGACCATGAAAAAACTTGTTGAAAAGAGTAAATCCTACCTCGAAACAGTGGATGGAGATAGTGAAACAAAGAACTTTCTCAGGTGGTTTGCGGATTATATAATTACAAGAAAGAACTAGTATTTTGGCCCGAACTTGTTGTACATTTCCCTCAGGGTATTCTCATCCACGTGTGTGTAAATCTGTGTGGTTGCGACACTTGCGTGCCCGAGAATCTGCTGTATGAATCTTATGTCGCCACCCATCCTGAGTACTGAAGTGGCAAAGGTGTGCCTCAGTACATGGGGTGTAACTTTCTTCTGGATTCCCGCCTCCGCTGAGACTCTTTTCACAATCCTCTCCACTGTAGAAGGGTTAAACCTGGTGTTTT
Organism: Thermoplasmata archaeon; assembly: GCA_021847855.1. The sequence continues at coordinate 3,490 of JAJZOT010000162.1, forward strand.
TATGGCTGATCAGGAACGCGTTGTCCCTGGCGTTCTTTCCATAACGTTCCATAAGGTACTTATGAGACAGATCCTTGCAAATTTCAGGTATTATGACAATCCTATCCCTGTCTCCTTTCCCACCTTTTACTGTAATTACCCCTTCATCAGTGTCTATATTATCTATATTTATCCTGCAGAGCTCTCCAACCCTGAGTCCTGTATATAGCAGAAGGGAAACAATAAGGTTGGTCAAAAGGTCTTTCTCTGAAGCTTTAATGAGCATAGATGCTTCCTTCTCGCTCAGGTAATTTGGCATCTTCCTGGATCTCTTTGGAGGTATGAGGTTCATGGGCGGTGTTATCCCACTGGATCGGAACAGAAGTTTTACTGCGTGAATTGCTATATACTGGCTATTCTTGGAGAAATTCTTCTCAGTAGCAAGGTGGTGCTTGAATCTTTCTATATCTTCCGGATTTGTATCTTTCAATTTCTTCTGACTGAATTTCAGGAACATCGCAGCCATTGATCTGTACTCTTTTATTGTATACTGGCTCTTTCTCTCTCCTCTCATATATGAGACAAATTTATCAACAGTCTCCGAATTTTCCATTACTCAGTTCTCCTGTTTCTGTTCGGTTGATACCTTCATGCCCTTTGACGAAAGACTGAAGGCCACGGCATGTACAGAGTTTCCTGCCACGTATGTTATGTCGTATGCCCACAGGTAAGTTCCTGTATAATTCTTCAGGAAGGCAAAAATGTTGATTACCACAGTGACTACTCCTATTATCAGGGCAAGGGAAATGTTATCATTGATTCTGGTCATAGGTCAACCAACATACAGTCAAAAGACACTTCCTTAATAAATTATATCATGGAACCACAAAAGGAACCGCCTATGAATTTTCTACCGAAAAAATATTTTTTACAAATTTGATGTAAAAATTTAGATTATGGTTATGGTTCCAAGCATCCAGCCCGGAGTTGCCATTGCACCGTTAAGCCCGAGAGATCCAGAACCACAGTCTGCGTCACACTGCCAGGTTGCTGTACCACCAGCCGTGATCACAAATGTTGCATGTGTTACAGTCTGGGGCTGGGAGGGTATGTTCAAACCAAATGCGCTCACAGTGAAAGTATGGGCTATGTTATTTCCAGAAAGGCTGCTTACCGATGTGGAGTTGCTGAAGAATGAAGCTGAGTTAACCTGTGTGTAGAGGGCGCTTAGAGCACTGGAATCGTTATTGTTATAATAGGACATGAACTGTGCCCTGCTCATATTGTGGTTTATATCAGGTATTTTCTGTATCTGACTTATTCCGGTTACATTTACATGTCCACTCAGTGTACCCTGCACCGAATTCATGTTTGGATTCATCAGAGGCGATGGACCATTGTCAAAATCTATTATTATGAGGTTTATGATACGATCTGCCGGTAAATTCAGGTTAGAAGAGT
>JAJZOT010000163.1 GCA_021847855.1 Thermoplasmata archaeon
AGTACAGTGTTACATACCTTATTTTCCCACCCACTGTATTCATAGGTCTTTCCCAGTTTGTGAAAGAGCCTTTCTCTTCTGTGAAAAAGTGCATCAGCTTTGGTGCCTTTATAAGTGAAACACAGTTTGACGCTGTCTCCAGGATTTTTCCCGGAGTGCAGTGGAGAAATTATTACGGCATGACTGAAACCACTCCAATGGGAACAACGATTCAGCCAGATGATTTTGAAGGCAGAAAGGAATCCATAGGGCGACCTCATATCAACATCTCCCTTAAACTTGTCAAGGATGATGGATCCGAGGCCAGAAGAGGAGAAGTTGGGGAAATACTGATGAAAGGACCTACGGTTGCGAGAGGTTACTTCAATGACGAAGCGAGAACCAGAACTTCATTCCATGGCGGATGGATCAGGTCAGGAGACCTCGCAGTAATGGACAGCGATGGTTTCCTTTACTTTGTAGATAGAAAGAAGGACATAATCCGCACAGGTGGAGAGAATGTGCCTTCCATAGAGGTAGAGAGAGAACTTCTTACACACAGGTCCATTGGGGAAGTAGCAGTGGTAGGTATAAAACATCCTTACTGGATGGAGGCAGTCACCGCATTTGTAACCGCCAGAAAAGATCAGAAGGTGGTGCCTGATGAGATCATTGAATATCTCAAACCAAGAATGGCAAATTACAAAATACCCAAGAAGATCATAGTTATCCCCTCTCTTCCGCATAACTCAAGCGGAAAAATACTCAAGAAGGAATTGAGGGAGCAGTACAAGGACCTGTACATAAATGATCAGGTGAAGTAGTGACTGCAGAGGAGAAAACTACAGAAGGCAGGACGATAACTGAAACTGATCTTGTGATGTTCTCATATTTCACGGGAGACTGGACATATCTACATACAGACAGAGAAATGGCGAAAAAAAGCATTTTTGGTGAACGTGTGGCCCACGGCTATCTCACACTATCCGTTTCTCTTGGTCTAATGATCCGTTCGGGTGCAATCAACACGAATGTATTTATGGCACTGAAATCCATAGAAAGGGTCAGTTTTATTGAACCTGTGAAGATAGGTGATACGCTAACAGTATGGTACTCAGCGGAAAGGAGAGACTCAAAGTCCGGATCGGTGGTAGTAACCCTTTCTGCGAAGACGTTCAACCAGAGAAAGGAGTGTGTGATGGAATTCGTCACAGTGCACCTTGAAAAAAGAGATAAAACGGAGATATAAGTTATGAAATCGTACAGGCAGTTGAAAAATGAAAAGAGGAGAGTTGCAGTTGTAGGAACTGGGCAGACCAAATTTGAGGCAAGGACCCCGAATAAGACCTATTATGAACTTGCCCTGGATGCCGCAATAATGGCAATGAGTGATGGGGGAATTACCCCGGGAAACATAGATTCGGTAGTTTACGGAATTTATAACGACCTTTTCGAGAGGCAGATAATGCCGGATACGTACGTTCATGATTACATTGGAATGTACGGAAAACCTGGGATCAGAATCACAACTGGCGGTGCTACAGGTGGCTACGCCTTCCGGTCAGGTTATTCAGAGATTGCTTCCGGTCTTGCGGATGTTACTCTGGTGATAGGTGTAGAGAAGGCCCAGGACTGTTATGACTGGGCTCAGGGGAAAACAACACCTGAAGTCATAAAGTCCATCGCGTACAGTGCGGATATGACCTGGGAATTTCCTCTCGGTACTTCAGCTGCCTCTTCATACGCCATTCTTGCATCTGCGCACATGAAAAAGTATGGCACCACAGAGGAACAGGCAGCCATGGTAAGTGTGAAAAACCATGGAAATGCTATGAACAATCCATTTGCTCAGAGCCCAATGAAGATAACCGTTGATGAGGTTATGCAATCCAGGATGATTTCCCACCCCTTCAAGATGCTTGACTGTTCACTTTACACGGAAGGCGCATATGCACTTGTTTTGATGAGTGAGGAAAAAGCCCGAGAAACTGGTGTTAAAGATCCGGTTTGGGTAATGGGAATTGGTTCATCCAATGACAAGTCCTTCACCGGATCAAGAACTGTGAATGATAGGATGGGGAAATATGGTGACATAGCTGATCTGAGGAATCACTACGAATCCGCTGCTCTGGCTTACAGAATGGCAGGCATCGAGAATCCGAGGAAGTCGTTAGATGTCGCCGAACTTCATGACGCATTCAGTTTTACAGAAATTCAGGCTTACGAGGCTATGGGCTTTTGTGAAAGAGGCAAAGGAGGAAAATTTATAGAGGATGGAATTCCAATGATTGGCGGTGATCTCCCGGTATCCCCTTCTGGCGGCCTTCTGGGCGCCGGACATGCAGTGGGAGCAACCGGGGTGATGCAGATTGGTGAGGTTGTAAATCAGCTCAGAAACAGGGCGGAAAAGAGACAGGTGGAGATAGACAGAGGCAGGGGACTAGCGCATTCAATCGGTGGACCGGGATCGTCATACTGCTCAGTGTCAGTGCTGGGGGTTGATTGAATTGAAAACGTCTACTGAAAAGGCCAGGGAAACTGCAAGAAAGGAACTTAAGTCAGAACCTTTGGAAAGCGTCATAGACAGGATCATTTTTGAAAAACTCAACCAGAATCCTTCTGTTCTTGAACATGAGAAATATTTCGAGATTCCCGATAAGATGGTCATGTTCTATAAATATAGCTACGGAGAACAGTCAAGGTTCTTCTCTGAACTCATGAATTGCGCGGAACTTTACGGTTCCAGATGCAGTAAGTGTGGAATATTGCATTTTCCCCCAAGATCGAGATGTTCTGAATGTTACGAAGAAACTGAATGGAAAAAAGTGAGCAATGAGGGTATTGTGTTATCAAGTACAACATCCTGGTATGCAACCTCTGAGTTCTTTGACAAGGTTCCTTACGCAGTTGGATATGTCAAGCCACTGGATGCCGATACCGGTATACTTCAGAGAATAGATCTCAAAGGGAGAGAAAAGATAGAACCCGGAACAAAGGTCATAGCAAAATTCAAGGAAAAGAGGACAGGAGTGGTTTCTGATTTCTGGTATGAAATAATGGAGTGATTCTCTTGACAGCCGTACAGCTGCTTGGGATGATGGAAGAGAGCCTTCTCAGGAGTGACAGAGAGACTTTTATCTTTTACGGCAGAACCTATTCATCAGAGGATGTTGTGAGGATGTACCGATCCGTTGCAGGATACCTCGCTGAACTTGGCATCGGCAACGGGGATGTCGTTGCCATCGATCTTCTTAATCGACCAGAGTTGATCGTAATTATTATGGGATCGTGGATGGCTGGTGCCACTGTTACTCCAATAAATGTTAATCTAAAGGAACAGGAGATCTCCTATCAGATTGCGGATTCAGGAGCAAAAATAGTCTTTGGAGAGTTGTCCTACAGGGAAAAGATTGAAAATGCCGTTGAAAGGACAGGTCTAAGAGTTGAAAGGGTAATTTTGGACTTTGATAAGGGGGATGAATCGGGAGACCTCTATAGAAGGATATTCCACGGTAAGGCAAATTTTACTGTTTCCCCGAATAATCCTGATGATCTTTTTATTGTATATACCTCAGGTACCACAGGAAAACCAAAGGGCGCAGTTCTCACAGCGCAGAACGTTTACAGAGAAGCCATTCAGCTTCAGCAGGCCGTAGGTCTGGAGGGCAGCGACAGGATGATAATTATTCTGCCTCTCTTCCATGTGAACAATCTTATGTTCAGCATCGCCTCCATCCTTAAGGGAGGGTCTCTTGTTATTCTCAGGAAATTTGATTCTGAGGAGTTTTTTGAGTCTATGAAGAGATATAAGCCAACCATGTTTTCCGGTGTACCCACAATTTACAAGATGCTCTCCGACTCCATAAGCGAAGAACACAAAACAGGTCTTTCTCCGCTCAGGATTGGGATTTGCGGTGCTGCACCGATGCCGGTCAAATGGTTTGAAGACTTTGAGAAGGCATATGGGATAAAGATAATTGAGGGATACGGAATGACTGAAGGCACAGTAGCATCAACAATAAATCCAAGGTTTGGAACAAGAAAAATAGGGTCTATTGGTATACCACTTCCCGGGCAGGATGTCAGAATTTTTTCAGAGATCGATGAGGATCTGCCACCCGGGCAGGTTGGGGAAATTGTGATCAGAGGGCCAAACGTCATGAAAGGATATCTCAACAGGAAACATGAAACTGAGGAAACTCTCAGAAATGGCTGGCTACATACTGGTGATCTCGGATACATGGACAGGGATGGCTATTTCTACATTGTTGACAGGAAGAAGGATATGATTATAAGAGGCGGAGAAAACGTGTACCCAAAGGAAGTTGAGAATGTAATCAGTGCAATGCCCGGCGTCTCAGAGGTGGCAGTAGTTGGAAAAGAAGACGAGAAATATGGCGAAGAAGTTGTTGCCTTTCTTGTGAGGATGGATGTGCATCTGAATGAGAGCCAGGTGATTGATTTCTGCAAAAAAAATCTTGCATGGTACAAATGCCCGAAAGAGATCTTTTTTATTGAGGCCCTTCCAAAGAATTCTGTGGGAAAGGTCCAGAAAAATGAACTGAGGCATGCCTTAAAGTAATTCTCTGTATTTGGAAACAGTGTGATGGTAGTATATTGCCAGATGATGTGCTCCCTTTATTATTTGGACAGTTATAAGAGAGAATATATAGAACTAGAGAGATATAAGGGGGAGTCCAGAGGGGGTTTTGTAAACTTCCTGCACACTCCAGGAGATATGGTGATATAGAATGTCAGGAAAGTTCACCGTTGAGCAAAAGGCACAGATTGTTATTGAATCATTTACGGTTACAAACATCGCTGAACTGTGCAGAAGACATGGAGTATCCGTTGCACAGTTCTACCGCTGGAAAGAAAGATTTCTCAAGGGTGGTAGCAATGCACTTGGAGAAACCTCAAAGGGAAATGAATACCAGAAGGAGATTG
>JAJZOT010000164.1 GCA_021847855.1 Thermoplasmata archaeon
GATGGCCCGCAAAACTCATTTCCCCTGTGAGTCCAAAAATTCTCACCTTTACTGGCCTGTCGATTGGATCGCTCTTCCCAATGAAAGTTGTTTCTGAATACCCGAATTCTCTTGTTATTTCCATCATTTGATCGCTTGTATGTTTCTGATCTGTCCTGACTACTGCAAGCTGATTGCCCTCAAAAAGGCGTCTGGCGAATACATCCACAATTGTAAAGTCCAACGTTTTTTGATCTATATTTTCCTCAGTGGTGGATGAAACCATGAGGCGTTATCCTTACTGGTTTTATAATTATGGTGTGCGTGGCTCAGATCTTTCACTTATGGCTCAGAATAAAAGAAAACTGAAACCTCTTATTTTATACTGAAATGGCATTATGAAACGTGGATGATACGGTGCACTTGGACAATCCATTTGTGGCGAGAAATGGAAACTGTGAGGTTATAACATCAGTTTTCGGAAAAAATCCTGACGACTTATTTGTAAAACTCTCATCTGTAGCCGCGGATACCAGAAGGATATTCGAGGTTAGATTTGATCTCTTTACCGATCACCATATGGAATCTCTGGCTGCAATTATAGGATACATGAACAGGAGAAAACTCCGCTATGTTTTCACCTATAGAACAGAAGATGCTGACGATGCTTTGGAAAAATACCAGTATGCTGCCAGAAATTCGGCCCTTGCAGTTGATCTGGATATGAGGTTGAAGGAACTGGCTAATGACCTGCAAGGCAAAACACCCGTAATATTATCATATCACGGTAACGGTGAATGGGATTTACAGGAGATAATGAAGAATATGATAATGTTTCAGGCCCAATCGTACAAGCTCGCCAACACATATAGCGATATTGATCTTTTCCTCAGTGATCTTGCTGCCATGACCTCATTGAGGGATAAAATTGAAAATCCTCTTTCATTCATACCAATGGGAACCGGAAACAGCTTTCTGAGAGTTATATCAGCATCCCTGGTTTCAGATTTCACATATTCGATGCTGGATAATGAATCAGCACCCGGGCAGAAGAGTTATGATCAGATGATTTCCATGATTGGAACCTGCAATAAGATCATGCAGCGGAAATTATTGCAATGAGACCTGTTGTGATAAATTCAATGGCGATTGAAGCCAGAAGCAGACCCATTATCCTGGATATTATCAATGACCCGGTTTTTCCCAGTCTTGTGAACAGAGGAAGGGAAAATCTGAGAATTACATAGGACATGATCATCACTGTCACTATTGCAATTACAACCATTATCTTGTCCACACCGATTGTAGTTTTTGAGTTGAAAAATATGATTGCAGTGGTAATGCTTCCCGGACCTGCCAGTAAAGGAGTCCCTATGGGAACAATGCCAATGCTCTCCTTTTCCATGGACTCTTCCTGTTCTGCTCCTGTGAGTTTTGTGTTTGATGTTCTGCCCTGAAGCATATCAAAGGCTACCTTGAAGAGCAGTATGCCACCAGCAACTTTGAAATCTGAGATGTCAATCCCGAGAATTACAAAAACATATATTCCCACAAGCATGAAGCCAAGGATCATCCCGGAGGCAACCAGAACGCTCCGGTCAACCACACGAAGTCTTTCTTTCAGGGTATACCCTTCTGTCAGGGCAATAAGAGTTGGAATTGCCCCTATTGGATTCAATATTGCGAAAACAGTTGTCAAAACTGTAACGTAAAAAAGAATAGGAGAAAGAAGTCCAGGCATTACCTGTGAGGTAGCTTCTTGTGCATTATTAAATTTTTTTGACGATGGCTTTACTTATGCAATGTACTAAGTAAAGTTAATATATCCCCACACTATTCAGTGGTATGGAAAGCGAAAAAGAAAGCGAAACTACAGTATGGAATCTGGATAGCGCCCATTCACAGGCAGACTTTGCAGTCAGGCATATGATGATTTCTACAGTGAAGGGTACCTTTGAAAGAGTAAGCGGTACTATTGTTGGAGATCCATCAGACGTTGAGAATTCCAGGGCCGAAATAAGGATCGATGCTTCTTCGGTCTCAACTAGGGACAAGCAGAGAGATGGACATCTTAAGTCACAGGACTTCTTCTACGTTGAGAAATTTCCGGAACTGAAGTTTGTGAGCAAGAAAATCACCAGGAAGGGAAAGGAAGAAATCGAGGTGACTGGAGAACTCACAATAAGAGATGTTACAAGAGAGGTTACCCTGACGGGAACACTTGAAGGACCGCTCAAAGACCCATATGGATTTGAGAGGTTTGGTGTCAGTGCTGAAGGCAGTATAGACAGATCACAGTGGGGCCTGAAATGGAACAGTGTATTAGAAACAGGCGGGGTCATGGTGGGTGACAGGGTGAAAATATCTGTTAACCTTGAAGCAGTTAAGAAAAAAGATTCACTTTGAGATGCATTACAAAAAAATATTAAGACATTTAACCATGAACATATAAGGCGTAAATTAGATGAATGACTGTCCTGTGACAAAAGCTTGGAAAATACTGGGCAAACCGTGGAGAATAGTAATAGTGTCCAGACTTTTGGAAGGGGACAAAACATTCAACTCTCTTCTCTGGAGTCTACAGGGGATCAGTACCAGGACACTTTCCAGTGTACTTAAGGAGTTTATTGAAATGGGAATAATTGAACCTTTTTCAAAGGACGAAAAGCATGGATACAGACTTACACAGAAAGGGGAGGACCTGGCTGAAGTTGTTGCAAAGATTAAGCAGTGGAGTGAAAAATGGCTTGAAACAGCCCCGTTGAATCTTAATACCTGATTCTTTAGGCACCTGTATTTTAACCTAATTAATAGTATACTCTGTCAATGAAAATACAATCATGACCTTACTAACGTCGTGACCTGCCACCTATAAACAAGTTTCCAGAAATGACATGTTTTCGGATCCGGAGAATATTGCCGTTGAATCCATGAGGACATGTCCACCCTTCTCAGTCAGCTTTCTCATGATCTTGATGCTGTTATCTTCCGGAAGTGATGAGAGCATTTCAGATATTGACGAAGCTGTCATGGTTTTATCGAACATACTGGAGAGATATGTTTTTTCGTGCAGATACCGTACGGATTTCATGGGAAGTGGTTGTATTTCCTAGGGACCACTTAGCTGATGATTCTTTAATACCTTGTATTCATACATACTCGCACACCCATAATCATTTTCACAGGCATTAGCATAAAACTCGGAGAATAATCTGCAAGAAATTTGAAAAATATATGTTGTATAAAAGAGAGAGTCAAGGATCAAATGGCCATATACAATATATATAGAAAAGATTTAAATGCATAATAATTGTGCCTACTTATGGCTGAGCAACAATTTCTGAAAGAAATGGATGTGCTAAAACCACAAAAATACCATTACTTTATAACTGCCTTATCCGATGCGGGTTATTTTCTGGACGGTTATGATCTACTTGTGATTGGTCCAGCCTTGATATTTATTGGTCCCTTATTTGGACTTTCGCCTGCCGTTTCAGCACTAATAGGGGTTTCGACAATAATTGGCCAACTTTTTGGAGGGGCTATTTTTGGGTTTATTGCAGATCTCAAAGGAAGAAAAGTAATCTATCAATGGGATATGCTGATATTTGCTGTGTTTGCTATTCTTAGCGGTTTATCCACCAACGCCACTGAATTGATAATCTTTAGAGCACTTCTGGGATTGGCAATTGGTGCAGACTATACACTAACACTTTCCATCATAGGAGAATATTCTCCCGTAAAGGGAAGAGGAAAATTCCTGGGAACGGGTTTAATGTCATGGTGGATAGGTGGAACCGTGGCTGTCGCACTTGGTTTGCTATTTCTTCCCTTCGGGGACATAGCATGGAGATATCTTCTTGCTGCTGGAGCAATACCGGCTATAGTAGTGCTTGTCCTGAGAAGGAACGTCGAAGAAACGCCGAGATTTGCCGCAGAAATGAATAATACCAGGGAAATTTCTGAGATAAAGAGAAAATTTGGCATAAACAGAGATGAGGTAACAGTTAATTCCACCGTTGATGGAAACATAAGTAAACCTGATTATAGCAGGAGAAGCGCTTTTGTCTTTGTTTCATGGTTCTTAAACGATCTTATATTTTACGGAATAGGAATTTACACGACAGTTTTGCTTGTAGAATTAGGATATTCAACACATGCCGGTTCATTAACACTTACACTTATGCTCTATATAATAGGCGTATTCGGAACCCTGGCGTTTGTTTTTACGGCAGATATTTTTGGAAGAAAAAAATGGCAGGCATATACCTTCCTCCTTCAAGGACTGGCACTTCTGGTACTAGGGCTATATGCAATAATAATTAGAAGTGCACCCCCAATATTGTTGTTATTCCCAATGTTCGCCATATTTTACTTTGCCAATGCGGGTGGAACAGGAGAGACCACTGGAATATTTGTCAGTGAACTGTTCCCTACGAGACATAGAACAACTGCTCTAGGGGCCGGAACTGCTATTAGCAGAGTTGGAGCCATTATTTCTGCAGTTGTATTTCCAATTACTTTGACCCTTTATGGGATTATACCGATGGAAATGCTTCTGTTTGTAGTAGGCTTAACGGGATTTCTTGTAACCATGTTTCTTGGAGAGGAAACGAAGAACCGGTCACTGGAAAATATATCGAGTGATCTGACTACTGCAAGATAAATTAATGGTAACTTAAACCTTTAAAATACCCAATTATTTTTATGTGTAAATCAATTCAATTTTGTGCATAACTGTGGGTTAGGAAATTGCAAGTGTTCTGCACAAATCACATTTAAAACCTTGTGTATATATAACCCACTCCGTATTTATAAATATATGATGGCAATGACTGTCAATGGTTAACGCAAATTTTCTAAAGAAACTTCTCATGGTGGGAGAGAAGAGTGTACTGTCCAAGCTGACTGGATATATTGATTATGCAAAGGAGGCAGTAGATATT
>JAJZOT010000165.1 GCA_021847855.1 Thermoplasmata archaeon
GGATGCATATCCGAGGGAGATACAGTTGAGGAGGCACTGGAGAATATCAAGGATGCCATCGCCGGATACATAGCCAGCCTCAGGAAGCACGGAGAACCCATACCTGTCGAGACGTCAGATTACTAGAAATCCCAAAATTTTGTGTATTGCTGTTGCCCTGAACATTCGCAACCGCTGCAAGAAATATTCCTGCGGAAAATAAAAAAGCAGTCAAAAGTGCCAAGGCTTTTTTCTTAGTTATCAATATATTCTTCTTCACATAAAAACATAACCATTTAATTATAATAAATTTTTGTAGTTATTATAATGAACGAAGATTTAATTAAATAATTAATCTTAAAATAAATACGAAATGTCTTTAATTTTTAAAGGTATAACCAAGGTTTATGATAAAAAAAAGGTAATAGATTCTGTAAATTTAGAGATCCGGAATAGCGAGATCATGGGATTTGCCGGAATAAATGGGGCGGGAAAAACCACAACCATGAAGATTGCCGCAGGAGTCATACACCCGGATTCCGGAGATGTATTAGTGGATGGGATCAGCATGTTAAAAGATGGTAAGAGAGCAAAGTTTAACATAACTTGGGTTCCGGAAAACTCAATCCTTGATCCTTTTCGAACTCCTATCTCAACTTTCCTTGAGTTTGGTTCATATCTTGGATTCACCCGTTCCATGATATTGGAGCGGTCTGACAAGGCGATGGAAGATGTGGGTTTAAATGAGCTGATGAAAAGACGAATAGGCTCTTTCTCCAATGGAATGAAGAAGAGATTAATGATCGCCTTCTCACTTTTCCAGGATCCAACTAATTTCCTTCTAGATGAAACTTTTACGGGACTGGACCCAAAAGCCACCCTTATGCTTAGGGAAATTCTGACCGGACTGAGGGACAAAAAGAAATCTGTGCTTCTTTCCTCGCACGTCTTAAGTGAACTTGATGGAATCGTGGACAGAATGGCTGTAATACACTCAGGTAGAATTGTATCGATTGCCAATACTGATGAAATTTCTCGTTTTTCGGTATTGGCCATAAAGTGCGAGGGTGACAAATCTGGTGTGGTAGCCGTCCTTGAAACTTTTGGTGAAGTAACAACCAAGCAAGATATTTATGAATTGATCCCGTCTAATGGAACATCTGCCAACCAGTGGGTTATAGGTATAGCACTAGAAAATGCCGGCTATAAGGTATTGTCAATCGAACGAAAGGGGAATGCTGTTGAAAGATACTTCTTCGAAAAAATCGGGGAAACTTAACCTGCTCAAGGCAGTCTTACACATAGTCAGAAGAAAGAGTTTCGTTGGCGTGGTTGTTATTCTCGCTGTTTTCTTGTTACTGCTCTCCATAGGTGAGACACCCCATGCAGGTCCCTCACTTAATATTGGCAATGCCGAAGGATTCGAATCGAATTATCAAAACGGGACTTATTCCTTCTTCGTCTACAGTTTTAACAGCAACGGGACCCCAAACATAGGACAACATTTCAAGATTGTGCTAGAGAATCACTTAACCTTTCAGCCAATTAAAATCTTGAATGGTTCCATAGACAGAGAAGGGATATCACTTGCAAAATATATCTCCAGCATAGAATATTTTGCTCAATTTGAGATCCTCGGACCAACGGGTTATCAGGGCATTAATGGGTATACCATTACCCCATCAAATTCTTCTAACAATGCTACATTGCGCTGTTTTCCGATTTATGAGACTGGGTTTAACAGCAAAGCTGGATTTGGAGTGATGTCTTACAACTTTGGGAAGGGTTTGACGCCATCTTCTCACGATTTTCGCTTAAATTACTCATATAGTGGAGTATCAGCGGGTTCGAGTAACTCCTCCTCCGTGGGTGAGCGTTACGGACACCTATTGCTTGGCAATTATAGTAATTTTCGTTATATCCGGGTCAATCCAAACTATGATTTAATAAATGTGGCCAACACAACGATCTATGGCAACCTTCAAGTACTCAACGGAAAAAACTGGTCAGGGGTACCCGGATCAGATCTACAGATCCCTGTTTTCACAAAGATTTCACCACAATATCTCAATTATCCTTTATACACTGCTTTTTTTGGTCCAAACCTAATTTTTCCGGTGATGTTCTCAATAGTTCTTGAAACAGTTATATTTGGTATCCCTAAAAGCACTAGATATCTTGAATTGATTTTGTCAAAGCCCCTTTCAAGAAATGACATTTTGTTTTCAAGGTTTGGAGCAATCTACTTAGGAGTCTCACTATCAACATTTTTGGGCGTGATGTCCTTTGATTTTTTTGCAGGATACTATACAGGGGTATCTCTTACACTTCACTCAATCGTTGTGGCGAGTTCTGTGACAATTTTAACAGCCATTATTTTCTCGACATTGGCATTCTTGCCTGCAGTGAGAAGCCATAACACTGCACTCATAATTTCGACCCCCTTCGCTATTTTTTTCTTTTTCTATTATGTTTACGATTTGCTGATTACAGGATCATCTTCCTTCCTGGCAACTGTAGGCCTTTATATTCCAAACAGAACGATGGTTGCTTTCGAACTTTTCAACCCCTTGTTTATCGTTGATAGAATCAGATCTGACCTGACAAAGAACTCCTTACCATCAGGTGTATTAGTTACGTATACTTACTACAACTTCCCCGTAACTACACTTTTAATTTTCCTGGCGATTTGGGCCCTTCTCCCTGCTTTGATTTCGATTATATTATGGAAAGGTTCTGATTGAAAGTGCAGCATAATTGTTTGATAAGTTCTATTACAATTTGTTTCCACTAACACTTTTAAGAACCTTGAAAAAGTTGAATATGCCCTTAAATTCAGTCAGGATGGCATCATATAGCAATCAATGGAGCCCGAAAATAAGAGATGACCCCTTGAAAATGGAGTTGGAGAAATTTTCAGAGAGTACTCTCTGATTTCTTATATATATAATACATGAAAAGTTAGTAGAAGTAGAAAAACGGGACAAAATCATCATTCAAGGCAGAGAAATAAAGGTTTGCCTGAATGTCCCGCATGGTGTCCCATCACTGTCCCACGGGACATTATCACACAGTTACATTTGAATCGTCTGGATCCGGTACCCTGTTCTTTTCTGTATCGACCTTCTGCTCGCAGTTGTGACAGGTTGTCCTCTTTGCAGTACCTGTGAAGGGCCAAGAATATCCGCAATGAGGACATTTCAGCCATATGTTCTTGTCCTCTCTTTCCACAATGTATACTTTGCTTCCGCAGTTGGAGCATGTGCCTTTTCTCAGGAATCCTGTGTATGGCCACGAGTAACCACAGTTATGGCAAGTTACGGGAATTCCATCACCTGCCTCCTTGGATCTCCCCGTAAGTTTCTCCTCAAATTCCTTGAACTTTGTCTCCATGTATTCCTTCTTCTTGGCTTCATATGCTTCAATTAAGGGTTGAGAAGGCAGCTTGAACCTGGAAGTCTTGATTGTGATCTTCTTGAACCCCCTCTGGATCTGGGGATACTTGAACCAGATCTTGTCGTCATGGTATGGTGATGGGAAAGGCAACTTTGGTTTCATTATCCCTTGTACGTCTGTTGCTTCAAACATCACATGAATTAGATTCCTGCTCTGACGCTCAATGAAGTAAATCTTTGGTACTGTGATCAAAAGAATGATCTGCATATACCTGAATCCCTGGGTAAGCATTCCGAATATAACTGAAGACTGGTTTTTCCATAATCTTGCATTGACACCAAGGCCTGCATCATCAAAAATAACTACCGATCCCGGCTTGAGTTTCCCTGAATTGACAAGTGTTATGAGTTCCTGGACTGTGAATACAATTCTTTCCACTGAGAAGTCCGGATCTATCTGTTCTGCTAGTGAAATGGAAGAAAGAGATTTTCCGGATCCTGTATCTCCAACGAAAATACCAATGAGATTCCTGTTCTGCTTAATTCGTCTCTTGACCCAGGGAATTAACCAGGTTGATTTCTCTCCATTTTCAAATGCTGGCATTTCAGTCACCGTAAGGTTCCGCCAATACCCCATCGCTTGAAGTGGAATTCACCGGAATCAATAGACCGAGCTCCTGCATTGCCTGAGACATGAGTCCAAGGAATTCACCACATATCTGATAGGATTCGTTGACGTAATTAGGTGATTCCTCATCAACCTTGGATATCCTGTCATAGATCTTCCTGTATGAGTCCTCATAGCCCTCTATTTCATCTGTAAATGGTGACAGCATGTTCTCCAGTTGCACCAGGGACTTAAAATAGGAAAGGACATTGGAACGGTTGTGTGGGCGGTTCACCGGGAGCTCTGCACAGCTCATATACATCGTATAGAAGGCGTGAGCTCCGTCCCTTGAGCCTTCATCCATTGTATCACCCCAGAGTTGCCTGGAATGACTTCATTTTCCCAACGGTCTTCCTCGAGGTAGTCACTGTCACTGAAGGTTCTGGAATTGACTTTCCCTTCAGCTGCTCAAGGTCAACATTCTTGATTATCCAGGCTGCAGTCTTCATTGACCTGTCCACGTTCTCTTCCTTGAAATCCTGGCGTGAGGACCATCCCTTGATATAAGGTGCAGAATCCTTGAAGTCATAGCCGAAGTGTTTCCCAACAAGCCATGCAGATAGTTCGGCTTCAGATTCCTGCGTTCCTCTTGAACCGCCTTTCCCGTAGACGTGTTCAAGCTTCACGTGCGATAACTCATGCAGCAATGTTCTCAGGGCCTGGACATTTTCACCCGGGATCTTCATGACGTTTATCCTCTGGCCATGTTCCGGATCCTGAGCAGTGAAACCTCTGCCACCTGCAAATGGATCCTCAGTTACCCTGTAGTTTGAAGATGCAACATCCTTCAGGTATGAGTACAGGACCTGTGCCTTCATCTCTGAATCCCTGTCAAAAACATTGATCTGCTTCTTTCCCGGAA
>JAJZOT010000166.1 GCA_021847855.1 Thermoplasmata archaeon
ACCGGTCCATTCTGACACTACCTAAACAGCTTTAAGATCATGTTCCACAAGGATCTCAAAATGTTTGTCATGGGTGTAAAGGGAATCCACCATTGTTTATTGCAACCGATGCTACCATAGCATCCATTCCTGGAATAGTTTTCCAGCTCTTTCAGCAGTTACTTCTAAAAACGCGAAGCAAGTTCACCATCATTCTTGTCATATGGCAGTGTCGCCAACCGGTTAACTAAGCTAGAATCCTTTGAATATCTTGCAATTCCATTAAGCACTTCGTGCAAAGTTAATGAGCTGGTGCAATACTATTCCCCACTTTCAAGTATTTTGTTCAGAAATATTTGACCCTTGTCAGAGTGTTTGTCCAGAACTTCAATGATTACATCCGAATCCAGAAGAATTAATTTCTCTTCTCCCAGTGTTTCTCTCGAATATCTTTGAGAAGTTTTTCCTTATCTTCAAATTCCACACTTCCTCTGAGGGATAAAAGTAGCTCACTCTTGTACTGAGATTTTACGAGTCTGTCCAGCAGTTCACTGAAACTTTAGTTCTCCTTCCTAAACCCAAGCAATTCATCATACACAGATTTTTTGATAGTGATAGTCTCTGGCATAACATATGTTTAAACACTATTTTAAGACCTGCCCATATTGTACCACAATAGTTGATAAACATACTATTGTTGACCATATTTCTCTCCAGAGGCATATCTATATTTAGGTAATGAAAATGCAATGAATGTAGGTGTGGTGTTTTTAGAAAGCAGTCAGGTGCATCATCGGATCGAATCCTGAATTTGACTCCTTGTAACACAACAAATTCAATTTAACATACTGTTTTACTGTATTTCCAAACAATCTATTGCACATGAATTGCGGTGATAGCGCCATTATTTTCGCAATTCCTCAAGCTTCAAGCAAGAATTGAAAAAAACGTCGTCTCTACGCAGGTGCAGTGGCTTAAGTGGACAAAGTTAAGTAGAATCTGTCAGAGCGGGAGTTTATCCCAGTCAATAAGGTCCCTGTCACTCAGGGATCTGATTTCCAGTTTTTCGAGAAGATCAACAAAGAGGTCATCTCTGATTGAATCCCCATAGACTCTGTCCAGAGAGTGTTTGAACAGGGCCGACTCTATGGCATTTTTAGCCATGGCTGACTGGAGTTCTGTTGCAATGATCCCGCCGTTCTTGATCTGCTTTGAGTAGTTCCTGGAAATTCCATCTTTCTGTAAATCCTTGAGAAAATCATCCACTGTTTCTTCAAGTTTCCTGTTATTATCCTCTGCCAGAACAACGCGAACCTTGTAGGTTGGCTCAAAACTCACCTTATCGTCCTCAACCTTGAACCAGTTAAGGGCATCCTTTTCAAAGAATACCTGAGATAAAGCCTTTGCAACAATCTTGGGCTTTGAAAAATCGACTTCCTTTGTCAGATCATAAGTAACCAGGGAACCATCACTGGAGACTTTCCTGGAACTTTCTATGACGGATTTAATTTTATCTTCCGAATCCATGGTGCTGTATGGCAATTTACCGTTATAAGTTTTTATAATGAAAGTTGAAATGAATCCACCCGCGAACGCTCATCCATGCGTATTTACAATCGATTTTCTCTCATTTTTAACATTTTCGAACTCGAATTATCCTTTCAAGATGGGGAACGAAAGCCAGTGAAAAGTGTGCAGTTGATAGATAGATAAATCCTCAACGACTTACTACCCTGATAAAGGCATCTATTCTGTATACCGTCTGTATTACAGCTTAATTCATGTCGTGAAATATTAGAAAAAGGCATTCAGAAATGGTGCTATTATGGTTTCCCCGAAGATGAAGACAAAAACAGTTGTATACTTTTTCGACGTTGTTGTCTCCGAAATAGAATGCGCCGGGATCATTTACATAAACTTTTAAAATCCTCACCAATACTAAACCCACTTCATTCTTAAATACGATTAATTCCGGTCCTGAACTGTGCCCAATGTTTAACATTTAGATTAGTAAAGTATGAATAACAGTTGTTCATGTTTCAATATGTCGCTTGTGAGCTCGGTAATGGGCAGGGGAATAGTCAGGACAATTAGAAGCCTTCCTGACAAAAAGTTTCCCATCATAGCAGGTCACAAGCTTCAGTATTCGTGCAATCTGAAGTGTAAAATGTGTCCATTCTGGAGAAGAGAAGACGAAACATTGCTGAATCTGGAGGATGAGATAAGGATTATGGATTCCTTAAAGAAAGCGGGAGTGTCATTCCTTGGGTTTGAGGGTGGTGAGCCACTCCTGAGGAGAGATATAGGTGACATACTTTACGAATCCAAGAGAAGATTTCACACTTCCATGGTTACCAATGGATGGCTTCTGAAGGCAAAAATAGAGGAAATCAGGGACAGTCTCAACTACATGTTTGTTTCCCTTGATGGCATAGGTGAAGTTCACGACAGGCTACGTGGGATGGCAGGTTCATTCAGGCACGCAGTGGAGGGAATTGAGGCTGCAAAGGGATATATGCCCATTGCCATAAGTTCCACAATAACCCGTGAAAATATGGATCAGGTACAGGGGATTGTTGACCTGGCAATGAAATTAGGTGTAAGTGTGAATTTTCAGATAGCTTATGACTACACAACTGCCGAGAGAATGTCTCCTGAAAAAATGAGGCTGAGGGATACCATAAAAATGCTTGAAGGCTACAAGTTGAGTGGCCTACCCATTGTTAATTCAAAAGAATACTTCTCCTCAATATTGAACTCATGGTATGGAAACGATCCATGGAGGTGCAAACCATGGCTCACCATAAACATAGATCCTCTTGGGAACATTGTCCAGCCATGTTATGTTCTCAATGAATACAACGGCAGTGTAAAGGTATGGGATACCAACATACTCAAGCTCTGGAACACTTATGACTGGACCCCATACGAGAGTTGTAATAAGTGTGCGCTGGCATGCTACCTTGAGCCATCACTTTTCAACTGGCACAACCCGGCAATGGTGAAAGAGAGAATACTGGATTCTGTTGTGTCTCTAGTCAGAGGTGATCTCTCGTGGTAAGAGAAAACAGGATTAAACGATCAATATCAGGACATCCACGAAGCCGCTGTAAGATGGAAAATGAACATCAACCTTGGCATACCTTACAGGAATTAGAATGACATAAGATCTAACAATGCGCTGCGTAAATACATATAACTATCTGTCGTCTGTGGCATCTATACCTACCTCAAGGGGACTGGTCTTTTATTACAATATGTGACAGCTTATTTCTTCTTCATTAACGGGATAATTTTTCCGTTAAATCCCTCTCTTTCAGACACTTCCTGGCTTTAGGCATAGTCATGAATAAAAAGTTGCTTCTTGATTCAGAATTATTTTTTTGTCTTTCATCACAGCTGAAGATGACGGAGTTTTCGGTTCATAAGTGATAAAACAATAAGCACAGTAAACTACATCATAACAATTTTTATCCTCTGATACATTCAAGATTAATCAAGTTGGGGTGTTTTAGAATACTGAAAGCTGTAATATTTGACATGGATGGGACGTTGCTTGACAGCGAAGGAATGTCCGCAATAGCAACAGATATCGGTTTCAGGAAGGTTCTTGGTAGGGGTATTACCCATGAGGAAAACGCACAATTAGTTGGCAGGCCCGTAAAAAAGATTCTTTCCCAGTGGTTTCCGGATAATGGAGACATAATTTATGAGGTTGGAAGGAAATATTACAATGATAATCTTGCATCAATAGAGGTGTATCCCGGCATAAAGGAGTTACTCACCAGACTGTCTGATATGAAAATGGATATGGCGGTAGTAACATCAAGTCACAGAACCGATGCCGAAACTCTACTGAGGATGTTTGGCATCAGGGATTGTTTTAAGTTCTATGTGGGGCAGGAAGATACAATGTATCAGAAACCTGATCCCGAACCTCTTCTTCTCGCGCTGAAAAAGCTTGGTGCAACCAGTGAGCAGGTTATGTATATTGGTGATCAGCCATATGACATTATTGCCGCCCGTGAAGCAAACATAAAGGTTCTCGGTGCACTCTGGGGATCTGGGAAAAAAGAACTACTGGAACAATACCATCCCCTGGCACTGATAAATAAACCGGAAGATGTGATGAAGTATGTCCTGAATTCGAAAAAACGATCAGAATAATAAAAAAATCAGGAAGCAACCACTATGTAGTTCATCGATTATACACGCTGATCCCCTGAACAAAGCTTTTCACCAGTATAACAACAGAATCATGTCAGAAATACGAACTTCTCTGGATCATTAATGATATTAAAAAAAGAGTGGATCAGAGGCGTCTGCGATTCTTATAGGTTCTTAGGAAAGTCCGGAAAAAATAGAATCAAACCGATCATCTTCAAAACACAAGGAATTTCATACCAGAATTTAATAAAATGAGAATTCACTCCAAACGGCTTTCTGCGATGAATTCTCAATAAATATCGGGGTGCGCGGATTAAGTAATATACTGAGGATCAATCACATGGCTCATCATTTCATTGAATACGATGCCGGGCACTCCGAATCGACCACTCGTGTGAAGAGTCACTTCATGATCCCACAGGAATAACAAGTGGCAATTTCTAAAAACCCATAAAAACTGATTTGTGATGGCTGTTCACATGATTGGAAATCAGCCATATTACGAATTTCTCAGAGTTAAACGCACTTTGATATTTGCACGAAACTTGGGTTTATAGAAATACTCAAGTGTATGAATCCATTTCCCGCTTTCAGAACAGGTCATTCTTGACAACAACTTCCCTCCATTCAGCTGGAGGTATATTGAACTCTTGACAGATTTCAGGGACATCAACCCCTTTTTTCAAAAGTTTTTTTATCTGTTTAGCCTCTTTTTTTGTCAGTACTCTCATAAAGGCATCACC
>JAJZOT010000167.1 GCA_021847855.1 Thermoplasmata archaeon
GAAGAGCCGAGATGCAGAATTACATCCTTGTCCTTCTCATTGCCCTGGGTGTTTTCATTTTCGTAATCCTGATAATAGATATAGGCTTCTTCCCGAAGATAAAGAGTACAACTTTTGGATCTCTGGGGCTGCCTGGAAGTACCAATTTAAGGCCAGTTATTGAGAGGATATTCGATGCCGGGATTTATGTCCAGGGCGTGGGCATAGGGGCGATTTCCGGACTTTTAAAGGACGGTCGGATGAGGTCCGGCATATTTATGATCGGTGCAATTCTTCTCGTTTCGGCACTGATACTCATAGGGGCAGGGGTTGCCTGAATGAATGGACCTGACGATTCTTTCCTGAAGAATTATGAAATTATCATAGAGAAAGAGATAATTCAACAATATTCAAGAGTCCAGATCTGCCGCAGGAATTCCGATGGAACCGTATATTATTTCGTCAGGGAACCTGTCCTTGAAAAGACTTCCATGGAAATACTGAGGATAATGAAAGATAATGCTATGAACGGTGTTAACACTGAAAGTTCTTCCATGGGTCTGGATGCACAGATTTCTGAAATATCAGAAAATCTTAAAGTTGGCATAAATTCGGAACAGAAAATGTTCATAGCCTACTATTTCAGAAGGGACCTGTTCGGTTTTGATCGCATTGAAACACTTCTGAAGGATCCGGAAATAGAGGATATATCGTGTGACAGATCGAATCTGAATATTTTCATCTATCACCGCAAATTCGGCTACATACCAACAAACGTAATCTTCCAAAATGAAGAGGAACTTTCCAGGTTTGTCAAGACTCTTAGCCAGAAGTCGGGAAAGTCTCTCTCTCTTTCCACTCCGGTTATTGATGCAAACCTTCATGACGGATCGAGACTGCAGGCTTCACTGGGAAGAGAGGTTACAACGAACGGTTCGAGTTTCACAATCCGGAAGTTCAGGTCAGTCCCCTTCAGTCCTGTTGATCTCATATCCGCAGGTTCAACTTCAGCCAGGATATTTGCATATCTCTGGATACTGTCAGAATACGGATCCAACATCATAATTGTTGGAGGGACTGCTTCAGGAAAGACAACATTCCTCAATGCAATTCTTCTCTTCATTCCACCTGAGAAGAAGATCATAACAATAGAGGATACCAAGGAGCTGAACCTTTTCCATGAGAACTGGGTATCAACATTAACAAGGCCTGGCTACGGAATTCCTGGACCTGACGGAAGGATAGAGGGTGAAATAGACATGTTTGATCTTCTCACCATCTCCCTGAGGCACAGACCAAATTACATAGTGCTTGGTGAGGTAAGAGGGAGAGAGGCTTTCACGGTGTTCCAGGCAATGTCTGTTGGAAGGTATGGTTATACAACCTTTCATGCAGACGATGTCAACACATTCGTTCACAGGCTTGAGGCAAAACCTATTAACATCCCCAGAAACCTCATAGCAGCAATAGATGCAGTTGTTCTCCTTGAGACTTTCCAGGGACAATCAGGCACGGAAAGAAGAGTCAGGAGCATAAGTGAGATCAAGGAGATTGATCCAGTTTCAGATGATCTTATCTTGAACGAAGTTTATTCATTTAACGGAAATGATTATGATTCCTCAGGCTTCAGTTATGTCCTCAAACGGATTGCCGAAAGGGAGGGAAAGACAGAGGCGGAGATGGAAGATGAGATCACAATCAGGGAGAAAGTACTTTCAAGGCTGCAGGAATTGCATACCAATGATTTCAGGGAGATCACCAGAATAATTCGCAGATTTTACAAGGCACGTGATGACGTGCTTGACCAGCTCGGAATAGAACATTGATCCTACCTGAATGACATAAGTTAATGATTTCTGTTAACAATTTTGGCATCTACCTTTAGAGGTTTTCAATCGACACATAAAAGGAGAACATAGATAACTTCAGGAACAATGGAAAGGGATGAGAAACATCCGGTGAATACGATGAGGTTGACTTATTCGATTTCATGTAGCTGGCAAAGGAAAGCCTGTACTCTGCGATATATATGACATGAAACGAGGAGGAACACGTGAATGTTGGCATCGATCTTGATGCTTCAGAGTTTACCGTAGAATCAATTAGGAAATAGCGGAATTAGATGGTAAGAAAGAGATGCCCCAACGTGAAGGAACTATTGATCTGCAGAAACTTACCACTGAAAACAGGACTGAAGATCAGTGGATATCCTTTCCTACGGAACAAAAGCTGCTGGAATAAAAATTGAGCACATGTTATTACCATTCATAACAAATAACTTAGGAGGAAAACTTCTCATTTCGTTTGAGGTAATCGTAAACCTCATAGCCAATACAAGGACCGAGAAAAGTCTAAGGGTAGAGTGAAGCATTCATCGTGACAGTTATAAGAAAAGCATCAAGATCAGCAAAAAGGAGATATGGAAATTAAACAAAGAGACGGACGAATTTTATGGAAAGTGGAATTATACAATCAACCCGGCCAAAATCGACCATGATATTCAATACTACACCTAATCACTACCCTGTTGCCTATTTCCGTTTTCAGATTATTTATTCTTCTCTTTAAGTCTATGGATGGCTATCGAATTAACATAAAGGGCCGCTGACAATGTGATAATTACAAAAAAGAAGGCAAACGCCCCCTCTCCATGAATACCAGGATAGTATAACGCCGGTAGAACTTGAAGTACTACAGAAATTAAAAGATATACAGAGACTGCAGTCAGTGTATATTGCAGATATATGAGTATTTTTATCAATCTCATCGTATCATTATCCACTTGGAACCTGATTATGCCACAACCATGGCATCCCACACACATGACCGGTTTTTAAACCACCTCGGGAAGGAGGTTGTGTTTCCCGCATAAGATTCGTGCAATTTCCTGTGGAATAGGCTCCTTCCACCACGTTTAACGTCATTGACGTTAGTATACCCATGCCGGGCAATTCTCAGCCAGAATAAATTATTGATCTACTGTAAAGAGACGGTTATTACCGCTTATAATGTCAAATTAGAAAAGGGGTATTTGAAGGTATGGGAAATCCAAATCTTATGACCGATTGCATAATATGGTCCAGCTTCAAAAATCGGAACAAGTTCAAGTGAGTATGTGAGGCTATAATTGGTTGCATACTTAATGCCATTCTCAGTTGCAAAGGTTTTGTTAATAATAGTAAAAGGGACCTTTGGAGTGTAGCCAAGGTGATATTCAATAACCGAGGTATTTAGGGGTACCATGGTCCCTGATTCAGTGACACCGGAATTATAAATCTCACTTCCGTTTACATCTACCAGAGTTGTAATATTAGAATTGATTACCTTTAAAAAAAATGATCCAAAGTAAGGTAACTTACTGGATTGGTTTGTCTTAGTGATAAGGACTGAAAACGGGTGAAGATTGCCATAAGAAAAAGTTGTGAAGTCGAAAGAATTGAGGCTAAACCCATATGTTGCACTGTCCCCATAAAGTGTAAAATTATGGAAGAACAATGTTGACACTGATCCTCCAGTATATCTACTGGAAAATGGAGAGTGTGTTTTATTGATTATCTTTTCAGAAAATGAAATACCAGTTACAGAAAGACTGGGGAGATGAGGTTCGGTTGAATTACTTACTATTGTATACCCTCCAGATGTCACTATCAGTACCATTATGATTATTGCAATTGTTCTCTTTTTCCTTAACATTCACATTCACCATTAATTAGAAAGCAAGCGTTAATTATAGTACCCCATCGTATAGAATAGCGAGTCCGAGCCGCCGTAAAGATAATTGTGATAAGGACCTCTGGATATGTCAACTGCCGAAGTATATTTTAGTATGCCAATGTATCCAGGGGAGGAATATGAACCTCCAGGAGTGACCTGGTTGGTATTATACTCGAATGGAACATGGATCACAAAAATATAGGATGCTTTAAAACTCTGATCAATTCCAAAAAACCCGCCATAATAAACGCCTAAGGTTGCGTATTGATTCGAACAGTAAGGTGCGCCTATCCTTCCACATAGCGGTGGATTTGGTGGAGTGACGCTGGCCGATGTATCATAAAAAAAAGATCCCGTCACGCCATCCTTGGTCTGCGTCCGTGTAATAGAATTTCCAGTTCCCGGGATTAACCCCAAAGTACCTATTATTACACTTAAAGCTGCCAATCCATCAAGACCTGGTAAAGCCGCAGCAACCCCCAAGGCGAGAGAAAGCACATCCAACATAGTCGAAGGACTAGCAGGCTTGTTATTCGTATAGTTTTGGAAATAAGAGCCTATGGGAATGTTGGGATCCTTTTGGAAATTTGGACTAGAAGTAAGACTGCCTCCTCCTCCGACCAAAACAACAGATTGATTAACACTATGAACGGTGTATTCTGAATTTGAGGGTACAAATACCGTTGCAAGACCTGTATCCATATCATTGCCATAAGCTACACCCCTTGCATGCATATAGACACTGTTAACTATGGTACCCACAGATGATCCGTTGGAACTATATACTTTAATGCTAGATAGTGGTGAATTGTAATATGAATAAATGGTTTTAGTTGAAGAAACACTTCCACTGCCATAATTATTGCTGGCATATACTCTAACCTGTGACCAGTCGTATTTTGATCCCCCCACACCATTGTCAATCCAAATTAAATTTGCGGGACTCGTTGAGCTCCCGACATAGACAGATGTTATGATGTGCCACGTACTACTAGATTCATTATAAGCTTGCAAATATAGTACCACCCCACCGGATCCAACGTTGTTTACATTTGCAGATACCGTGATCGATTTTCCGGGAAGAACCATGTTCGTAGATAAACCATCTATAGTAGATAGACCGGGGGGATTACCACCTCCTCCAGATCCTCCTCCTCCTCCACCTCCGCCACTGCATGCACAGTGTACTA
>JAJZOT010000168.1 GCA_021847855.1 Thermoplasmata archaeon
TTTTGACTATCGGGACACGCCGCCTTATTTTGCCATTATTATTGTGAAATGCTTCTATTGCTGCATCTGTACCATGGCCTTCCGCCTCCGGCGCAAACCTGTAAACTATGAACCCGGCAAAAAGTCCCCCTAAAACTGTTGCCACAGGAATTAAAAACCGCCCATAGGTTGAAAACGTGATAATATAATCAATAGGGCCAGCAGATCTGGGAACATTGAAACCAGTGATCTTGAAAAGTATAAGGTAATTGAAAACGTTGATCAGTGTATAGAGAACAATTGCCCCCAGTCCAGCTATTACGCCTATCAGGCTACCAATGAAAACCCACTTTCCAACATAGGCCGCATTGATCTTCTTCTTCAGTGAAGAGAATGCCTGATATAGGTTTGACCTCAACAATATCGTTCATGGAATACTACTTTCATTCTTTATTGTTGCTAATCCTTTTACGGAAAGGATTCAAAGAACTTTTTCGCATCCGAGGCTGGATCATCGGAAAGCAGCATATCCGGGATCTCGTGCCTGAAATAGGCCGATCTCTTGTCCAGTATGATTGCAACACCTATGTCAGACTCGCTCCTGATCAACCTTCCAATTTCCTGCCTTATCTTCATTGATGTCGGATACTTAACGGAGTAATCCCATCCCTTTCCAGTCAGCCTTTCATAATAATCATAGAGTGCCTTGTTTTTTGCATCCGGCCTAGGATAAGGTATTCCAGCAATTATGACCATTTCAAGCTGGTTGCCTGGGAAGTTCAGGCCCTCAGATATCCTGCCACCGGATACAGCCATCAGAACATTCGATCCTTTCCTGAATTTCTTCAACAGTGCAAAGAGATCGCCCTGCGGCATCGATCTTTCCTCCTGAAGAGTTGCAAATGAGAATGGAATATCCGAGACTCTTTTCATTGCGGAATACGATGGGAAAAAGATAATTGTGCCTCTATTCGTGGATGAGATGATATTTTCAATGATGTCATGCATTTTAATCACCTCTTCATCGTTGAAAGAATCGTATTTCGTTGTAACCCCGGTATAGTAGAGTATCTTTTTCCTGTTCGAAGGAAAGACCTCCCTTACCCTCTTTGAGGGCATCCCCCTGAATCCCGTTATGTTCAGATACGCCTCCATGGGTGAGAGAGTGCCTGACATGTGGAGTGTCTTTGATCTTTTCAGGACTGATAACAGGACAGATGGATCCAGGCAGAAGGCTGATATTGACCCCTCATTTGATTTTGAAAGTATCGCAACATAACTTTCTTCTGTAATATTCTCAAGCTTCATCATTGCAAGTGCTATATTCATCACACTCGACCTTGGTACCTTGCCTTCTTTTTCCCTCTTTTCTGCAATTGATTCTCCGAAAAGTTCCATGTATCCAACAAGGTTTGAGAATGTTTCAGATGAAACCCGGTTCTGGATCATTATTGTCTCAATTATGTCGTGGAAATTTATCCTGACCTCTTCACTTTCGCCAATTTTTTCGTCAATCATTGATATTATGGCAGATCTTATCATCTCAAGAACGTCAGATGATTTGTATTTCTGGAAAAGCAGGAAATCGCCCTGATCCTTAGCTTCGTTTTCGGCAAAATTGATCTGCTTAACCGATATCTCGAAGGATGCCATGTCCCTTGCAAGATCTGGAAGGTTGTGAGCCTCATCCAGTATTATTACAAGATCCTCCCGGGTCAGGCCCCAGTGCTGTAGAAATCTTTCGCCGATTACCGGGTTCAGGAAACTAGCATAAGGTGCGATGACGACATCGGCTTCAGGGAGTGCCTTCTTCAGTGACTCATATGGGCAGATCACGTTGTCCCTGCCATATTCCAGAAATTCCTCTGCGAATGGGAGCTCATTGAAAAGATATGCCTTTGTGGAATCTGACCAGACATCGTAGTTATAGAATCTGCAGGCATCTGAATCTCCGTCGATAACCTTTTTTTTACGCAGCCTGCAGAATCTTGATAGTGATTCGGAACTGAACTCCTGGTGACCCTCAATCTCCCTGTATAAAAGGCATAGATTGGATCTGCCCTGGAGTGGCATCGCGTTTATTTTCAAACCTGCCTTGAGCCTTCTAAGCTCCCTTATTACCTGCTCCTGCTGTGAATTTGTTCTCGTAAGATACAGAATTCTTTTATTATTTTCAGCAGCATACTTGACCGCTGCACTGAGTCCCATAACGGTCTTTCCAGAACCAGTCGGTGACTCTATTGCAGCACCAATATCGGCTGTGAATGATGTAATGATGAATGATATGATATCATTCTGGTATTCCCTGAGCTTGAAGTCCTGTTCAGTATCCAACGGCAGTCTATTTTTCTTATCTAATTATATCTTTCCAAAAGGCTGTTAAACATTGAGATTAATGAAAGTACACGAAATTAGGATTTAAATGTGCTGAGTGGTTCTGCAATATAAGATTCTGCAGAAGTAAATTTTGGTTGTGGCTTTATGCTTATCCAGGCGAAGGAATAAAGGGAGATAATAGGATTTAATCTGTGTGAAGTGAACCAATTTTTGAAAGATTAGAAAATCTTCTTGAACCAAACTTACCTACGAATATAACGTTAAACCCGCTTCATACTGTGAGCAGGTTTTTTATGTTTCTTCGTTTCTATACACTTTATTTATTGAATTATTCGACAGAGCATTTCAAGTAAATATGTATGTCTTCATTTAATGCGAATGTATTGGCATTTTATGGTAAAAACTGTAACCGTGAACCTAGATGAGGCGATAGAAAAAAGGTTCAGGGAGAAAGCCACATTAAAGTACGGTCATAGAAAAGGATCGTTAGCAATGGCGTTGAATGACACCCTTGAAAGCTGAATAAAGAATGAGAGT
Organism: Thermoplasmata archaeon; assembly: GCA_021847855.1. Next base: position 2,854 of record JAJZOT010000168.1, read on the forward strand.
GTGGATTCCCTCAGTGAAGATCTTAATCTCCTTGACAAAGGAATAAAGATGAAAAAATGGAACTTCGAACGGGAAGAACTTTATGAAAGATGAGTCCCGTGACTGCATCTATCCCCTCGTGACTGGATGTTTTCTTGCGGGGTTGTTATCCCACAATAACAAAAGTGAAATGTTAATTTCCATGATCCAAGCCTCTTATGGATTCGATTAAATTTTCATGATTGTAAAACGTTTTATACCTGTATTTGAAAAACCCAAGTAGGTTAAATATTAATTACAAATAATCATTTAAGATGCTGTTTCTCCTTGAACAATACTTCAAAGATAGTCCTACAAGGAAGAAGATAGTTGAGGGTCTGTTCAACAGGGGAATATCGGTCAAGGGCGGAAAGTTTTTTTGTGGGAGCATAGAGATTTCACCATCTCAGGTCGCTGTTGCGCTGGGTGTTAACAGGCGAACTGTTTACGAAACGCTGAAACAGATCGAGGACAACGAGGCGGTATCTGAAATGATGGAAAACCTTGAGCCTGAACTTGACCTCAGTCGGGTATCTCCTCTTCTTGGATCTCAGGTTATAACCGTTTACGTTTCCACCGGGTATTTTCAGAGGGTGCTTTCAGAATTCTTCAAGCAGTTCAGCAATTACATGTGCCATGCAGTTGAATTCGTATCCAGAAATCTTTCAAGATCTGAATCCTATATACGTTTGATCGTACAGAATGCCATTCCAAGAAAATATATTGAAGAGTTTTCAGAGACTCGCGGTGTACAGAAGATAAGGGTCGTCGAGTCTGAGAAAGATTCGGAAGCCATTCTCTGCCAGAAATGTAATGTTTACATATGCCCCAATAAATTAAAGAGCCCGCTGGGAAATGACAGCATGTCTGTGCCAATCAGTGAAGAGGCCGGATCGATTCGTTTTCTGAAGTGATTGTTCAAACTTCATTTGAGGTTGATTACTTCAGACCGGATATTATACCATCTTCTGATATGTCTATTTCCTCCGATGCTGGGTGTTTCGGAAGCCCAGGCATCAGCATAACGTCGCCCATAACTGGAACGATAAAACCCGCACCGCTGGATATATTGATCCTGGAAACCTTGCAGACAAAATCTGATGGTGCGCCAAGTAGTCCGGGATCATCACTGAGCGAATACTGTGTTTTAGCGATGCACACGTGAAGGTTGTTCAGACCGATCTTCTTGATCTGCCTCAGATCCTTTTTCGCCTGTTCTGAATATATGACGCCATTAGCTCCGTATATCCTCTTTGCGATCCTGTTTATCTTTTCTTCTGGAGATTCTTCGGTGGAATATGTGTAGTTAGGCTTGGTGGATTCAGGCTTAATATTCTGGAGAACGGAATTTGCAAGATCAATTCCACCTTTGCCACCTTCCTGATAGAACCTGGTCATGGAATACTTTATGGAATTTGATTTTAGCATATTCCCGAGAATCTCAATTTCAGAGGGGTCGTCATTGTCGAACATGTTGATGGAAACGATAGGTTCAAAGCCATAACTCCTGATGATCTCTACATGTCTTCTGAGATTCTGGAACCCGTCCTCTATAATATCAGACACGTTTTTGCTAACCTCTGCTTTTCCATTGTATTTAATTGCCTTCAGCGTGGATACGATAACAACTGCCGATACCTCGATTTCAGCCTCCCTGGTAACTATGTCAAAAAATTTCTGTGCACCAAGATCCGATCCAAAACCAGCCTCAGTAACCACATAATCAAGGTGGGATAGAGCAATCTTATCCGCAATAACGCTGGAGGTCCCATGTGCAATGTTACCAAAAGGACCCGTGTGGATGAATGCAGGCACACCTTCGGTTGTCATCACTAGGTTTGGCTTGAGTGCCTCAACGAGAATTGCGGCCATTGCGCCATTTGCCTTCAGATCTGATGCGAAAACAGGCTTCCCTTCGTAAGTGAATGCGACTGTGATTTTTCCCAGCCTGTCTTTTAAATCTTTATATGACCTGGAAAGACCAAGTATAGCCATTATTTCCGAT
>JAJZOT010000169.1 GCA_021847855.1 Thermoplasmata archaeon
TAGTATGGTTGAATGAGGGTTTGGCAAGTTTCTTATTCGCCTCTTTCGTCAGGAACAAACATGGGGCCGACGAGTACTACTATCATCTTTTAGATAAACTGGACGCATACTTAAAGGCAGAAATACAGCGAGGAGTTAGTGAGATTTGCACCACTTATGGTACTGCCCCAAAAAAGTCATTCGATAGATATTCCAGTGAAAAAGGAGGGCTAGTGATGTGCTCCTTATTGAACCTGTTAGGAGAGGAGAGGATGCACCGTGTTTTGAAATCATATTTCTCAAAATTTATGTACAGCTCGGCCAGCACAAAAGATCTTGAGCAAATAGTTGGTGAAGAATCAGGTGTGGTTTCCGACGGATTTTTTGGCCAATTTATTTACTCTAAAGGATACCCCGTACTGAATGTGACCTATTTCTATGATAATTTACTGCATATCCTTAATCTTTCGTTCAGACAGAAGCAGTCAATAGCCAGGGAGTACCTATTAAACTTTAAAATAATTTTAAATTTTAAGACAGGCAAATCGACAGAAATTCCTGTTACATTATATAATTTTGAACAAGAAGTACGATTGAACATCAGCGAACGACCAGAGTTCATCTGCGTTGATCCTGACATATCTATCGTTGGAATAGTAGATGTAGAGGAAAGTTTTTCAGAGATGAGATCAAAAACAGAAAATGACACTCATCTTGTTTGTAGGATAAGAGCAATAAGGAAAATGGCATATTTTAACAATAGCGAATTTACTGATACATTAAGTCGAATAATATCAAATACGGAGATACATTGGAGCATCGCTGCGGAGTCATCGAGTGCCTTGGGTAGAATAGGAGGTAAAGAAGCGTTAAATATTCTAATAAAAAATGCTAAACACCCTAATCCAAAAGTAAGAAGGGCGATAGTACGGGCGCTTGGAAATTTCAGGGAAAAGGAATCTCTCGAAGCAATATCTATGATCTTGAGTAAAGAGAGAAGTTACTACATTCGGGGCGAAGCTCTCAATTCGGCTGGAATGACTGGTCGTGAGGAAGCCATGCAAATTCTTTACAGAGGCCTATTTGAGTACTCACATGAAAATGTAATAACCTTAGGAGCACTGAGGGGACTCGGTGCTCTAAGGACAGAGGCATCCTCTAAGATTGTATTGAATTATATGCGCCGAACTAATAATAAAAAAATGATACTAGCTTCAATTGGCGAGCTAGCATCTTTTTTGAATCTTCAGGAAATACGGGATGAAGTATTGTATCATATAGTCAACGGAGACAAGGAGGTTTGTGACAAAGCTATGTCTGTTGCACTGAATTCTGGCGATCCCCTGTTCGTTTCCACTGCAAAAGACAAGTATTTGTCCAGGTATTTTAAAGAGTCATACAAAGCAACATTAGTATAATTTCTGAAAGGAAAATCAAAAAAATAACATTTATAATAGATGTGTCAACGCATTTAAAAAAAATTAAGACAGGATTGCAGATTTTTGAGAGATTATTAGGAAATGGAAGCACAAGAAGATAATGGATCAAACAGAATGCATGACAGGTACAACAGATTCATTATACAAAGTATCTAGGACCTCATGAATCCATTTGTTCCTGATGAACTGGAAAGTTCCAAATGAAGAAAACAACGGTGGAAAGAGAGGTTGTTCATTCAAGTCCACCGGTGCGTTCATGCATTCCATGCAAAACTTATGTCAATGTACAGTAATCCCTTCAGTTAAGTATATTCATATCTTTATCGAAGGAGAGCTTTCTCCACATTCCATTACAGGGGTTCCCAAGTGACACGCCTATTTCGGTATACTGTTCAACTGCGTCTGTCTTGTTGTTAAACTTGACTACTAAAGATCTTACAGTTCCTCCAAAAGTTCCTGCGTATTCCATGTGTCTGCAAACCGTGTTTTCACTCGCAGACTCTCTTTTCGCTAAGGAGTCATAATGATCTGACATTATTTTAACCCCCTCGTCGAAATCTATTTTACCATATTTTTCTTTCACGGCCTTCTCGATGGACAGGTATCGATAATCACCAGTAACCGGATGTTTTACTGTTACAAGATACGGTTCTAGATCTGAAGCGAGTGTTTTGCCAGCTGATACAATCCATTGTTCCGAAGCGTCTGGAAATTTAGCAAAGCCGTGGTGTTTCGGAGTTGCTTCAACTATTCTTGTACCCTCTTTTTTGCTTGTAAAGCACCAATTGATAAGTGTTCTGTTTGGTACTGAAAGAAACCTGTTCACTGCGTCACTCGTACCATCTGAATACTGACCAAGCCACCTGAATAAAAACCAACTTGGAACACCGTCGTCTGCCATCTCTTCGTTCTTCATGACATCAGAGATGCCAGTAGAACAACTAAAAGTATTTGCAGAATTGACGACGCTATGATAACCAATATACCCCGGAACAACTGGTGAAACAAATGCTTTACCGTGTTTGGGTTTTGCCACTTTTAATGCAAGGAACTGATCCATGTATCGTCCGCCATCGTCATTATGAGCTGCGACAAGAGAGCCGTCCTTCGTAGATTTCCCCCATGCGCTGAAAAAAGAGCAGTGAAGCGGGCTTTCTTCAGTAATATCGTCAGGCATCAATGGGTAATGCGATTCCGGAGATGGTAGGGTGTACATTATATCAATATTCAGGTTGGTGAGCATGAGATCTTTGTATTCCACGCCTGAGGCATTAGCCATACTGGCCACCTCATCCAAATATGACGAGTCTGTATACTTTGTAATACTGTCTTCCGCCATTCCTATGTAATCGTTTGCATTGACGTGAGCCTTTTCGAGGATTGACACAAGTTTTGGAATGTTAAACCTAACAACTTTTCTGATAATATCGGCTGTAGCTCTACCGAATTGTTCACCCATCTCTGAAGCGTCTCCTTCAACAAAAACTAATGGTATGTAACTTTTCCATGGATAAATCTCTGTTGTTTTGGTAAATACGCTTCCATACTTCGTCCGCTCCACTTCTTCACCCAATCCGTAACGACTGGAGCTTGGATGGTTTACTTTTTTGGTGTTGTTTGTTCCCATATTTTTCATCTGTTGGGATTATATAGCGTTAATGAACTTTACTGTCTTTGTGTTTTGTTCTTTTTTAGGACATAATATTTATTACGATCCTTCACTTTGCGCTCTCCGTGAACTCTGGGACTTTATTTTTTATAATCCGGAGAGTAATTTATGCAATTTTTACTTTGATCATTCTTATTGTGTTCCTCTTTTTACTAATTCACATCATCGCTCCAAATCCACTTGAATTGGCAAGAATCTATGCTGGAAATCCACATATTCCAACCACCACCCTTGAAAATATTGTTAAAAGATATGGATTGAATCAGCCGGTATACATCCAGATTATTAGCTATATTAGTATGATTTTTCACGGAAACTTAGGCATGGATCCAATTTACAACGCTCCTGAACTAACATTAATTGGAACCTTTTTTCCAATCACGCTAGAACTCGTTTTTCCAGCAATAATTGTTGCTGTATTACTCGGAATTTTTACTGGGGCAATTGCAGCTTCGAGAAGGGGGAAACCAACCGATTATGGTGTTAAAATATTATATCTTAGTTCGTGGGGAACGCCTCCCTTTTTGGTTGCAATTTTACTTCAACTTGTAGTAGCCTATGATTTAAAGTTGCTTCCGGCTGTAAACATGGTAAATCCTATTCTTACTGCACCTCCGTCTGTGACCCCTTTTCCTCTATTAAATGCAATTTGGGCTGGTGACTGGACATATTTTGTGAGTCTAATCCATCATATGATACTGCCTGCAATTGCGTTAGCTACGATTAGTTTTGGTATCGTAACAAGGCTCACTCGAGCCTCTATGCTGGATGTAATGGAAACAGATTTTTTCAGGCTGAGCCTTATGAAAGGGCTTTCACGAAAAAAAACTGTTTATGGGGTAGCATTAAGAAACGCTGCTCTTCCCCTTGTAACGCTGATCGTCCTCCTTTTTGCATACTCCGTAGCAGGAGCTGTAGTGATCGAGGATATTTTCGACTATCATGGCATGGGCTATTTTATCGTTCAGGCAATTGACAATCTTGACTATATCGCGATTCTGGATACAACAATAATAGTGGGAATAGCAATAATTATTGCTAATCTAATAGCGGATGTACTTTACGGTATACTAGATCCAAGGGTGATTTTAGAATGATTGGGGACGCATCGCAAGCATTAATAAACAAAACCCAACAAGATTCTCCAAAAAAAGTCTCCTTATTAAGGCTAATTATAAAAGACAGGAGTGCCATGGTTGGTTTGATTATCATATCAATCTTTTTTGCTTGGTCGATAATCCAGGGGTTCTTAGAGTTTATTTCAAACTTTGGAAATTATACCTCTTTGGGATACATTCTACTCCCTCATGATCCTTTTCAGCTTAACCCTTTTGCATCTTCCCTCCCGCCCTCAACTCATTACCTTCTTGGTACTAATTCATCGGGGGAAGATATTCTTTCGAGAATTTTGTACGCAATTCCAAGAGACGCATTCATTGCTGTCATAGTTGTCGGAGTCTCCATTGCTGTAGGAGCGGTTCTTGGTATAATCGCAGGATATATTGGGAGGTTTGTAGACGAGATCGTAATGCGCATTACCGATGCATTTCTTTCAGTCCCGCCTCTAATTTTGGTTATAGCGGTATCAGTTATACTTAATGAGTCCTATTTTGCTGCAGTAGTGGGTCTGCTTGTTGTGTGGTGGCCAATTTATGCTAGGTTTTTCAGGGGAGAGATATTGAAAATTAAGAGACTTGACTATGTTCAGGCTGCAAAGCTGAACAATGTAGGAATGTTTTCATTTTTTTTCAGGTACCTTTTCATGA
>JAJZOT010000170.1 GCA_021847855.1 Thermoplasmata archaeon
AGATATGAGCGGAAAAGTGGAAATTATAGATTCGAATAAATTGGGGATCAGGATTTCAGGAAATACCGAATCTCCGACAGTCGTAGCCGGAACTGAACGCATAGAGAGCAAACGTAAGGTAATATTCCTTGAATCCGGAGAGAAAGTGTATGAGGCTGTACTGCAGATAATCAAAACACGTTATGCCAGCGCTATTGAGAAGGTGGCTGTCACTGAAGATGGTGTAAAGGGTATAGCACTTGGAATTGCAGTTTCAGATAGCATCGTATCGATGGAGATTGCCTCCAAGAATTTCGAGCTTGCGCAGGCAGAAGGGCTTTCTACCGTTATGATTGGGAACATAGAACCTGCTGAACTGAAGAGTATGCCGGCAAACAGATATGTCTTTGTGAAGGAAAGCGAGAGCAGATGCATAGCACAGTTCATAGCAGAATACATAAGGAAAAGCAGCCCTAAATTTGTTCTGTATCCATCGACAGTGGATGGAAGGGAAATTGCAGCATTTGTTGCAGCTGAGCTTGGCCTTGGGCTTACAGCTGATTGCGTCGACTTAAGGATCGAGAGTGGAAAACTCATACAGTACAAGCCTGCCTTTGGCGGCGGAATAATAGCCAGGATATACTCAAAGACAGACCCGCAGATGGCTACGGTCAGACCCGGGATGTTTAGGCGCCTTGAAAGCGTCAGTGAGTTCACTGTTGAAGAGACAGATGCGGTTGCGTGCGATAGCAATGTGAAAAGAATATCCGTGGTGGAGGTGCCGCCCCAGTTCAAGCCGCTGAACCAGTCCAGAGTGGTCGTTGCTGTTGGAAAGGGAATCAGGAAACCGGATAACATCAAGGAGGCAATCCGGTTGGCCGACAGGCTAGATGCTTCAATAGGTGCAACAAGGCCCATAGTTGATTTCGGCTGGATTCCGCGGCAGCAGCAGATCGGGCTCACCGGAATATCGATATCTCCTGAAGTTTACATCGCTATCGGTATTTCTGGCCACGATAACCATGTGGTTGGAACAAGATATGCAAAGAAGATCATAGCGGTCAACAACGATCCTAACGCACCGATTTTCCAGTATGCTGACTACGGAATAATTTCAGATTCCATGGAGTTCATTAATGGATTCCTGAAGTATCTGCAGACCCAATGATGGCCCAATGTCATGGTTGATCAGGACTGAATCTGCCCTTTCACGGATTGTGCCAGAGGGAAGAGATATGCTGAAAATGCAAATATGAAGAATGTCGCCATGAGAAGCGAAAATGCTGGATTCTGACCATCGAAAAGAAACGCAAGCCCGCTTATGGCGGCAGCGACTACAAAAATAAATCCGAAAGCTGTGAACAGGATGTCTCTCCTGTTTCCTTGCATCAGCGCCAAGAAGAAAATCAGTACCCCAAGTATCGCGACCAATGCTCCAAACCCAATATGAGCCAGGAGAGCAATTGCGCCGGAAGACATGAAAAACGAGCCTTTTATTGGTTCTGGAATAGATACGTAAAGATTTACTACCATTCCTATGATAAATTCAATGAGCAGGAGCGTAAACTGGATCATGATAAGCATGCTGAAAATGGGCAAGGCCATTCTCTTTCCATCCATGACAGGGTTAATTATAGAATTCAATTAAACTCTTTCTTTATTCTCCTTGCTAATACAGTCTGACCGGAGCTTTTTCTTTCCACCGGAAGAAGCAAAGCATTCACCGCGTGGATTATATCAGAGGAGAATTGCCCTGCAGGGAGCTCCGTCTTCTGACATGTTCAGCGGTAGGCACACAAAATCGTAGGTACCAGGCTGAACGTTGCTCATAAGAAGCCCCTCCACTATTACTATGTCCTTCCTCATCAGGGTTTTATGGGAGACCGGATCAGGAATTCCGAATTTCTCAATGGACAGATAATCAATGCCAACGAGGTTTACACTCTTTGAGGCTATTTTCTTCGCAGCATCCTCTGAGATGTAAGTGAAATCTTCATGGAATGCATCATAGAGCCCGGAATTCTTCGTCTTGAAAAGTATTATTTCTGTTGGATTATCCGGAATGTCTGAGGGCTCGATGCTATCACCTTTAACTTCTATGACTGTTGCCTTTCCCAGAAACTTTCTCAGATCTACCTCGTTGGCCTTCCTGCCATCCGGCAGCATATGAAATGGAGCGTCAAAATGAGTGCCGGAATGTGTCTCCATTATTACCCTCATTATGTGAACGTGATCTTTCTTGTGCGTGTAATATTCATATTCTTCATACCGTGCATCACCTGGATAAGTTATGAGTCCACGCTTCAATGGAAGACTAATGTCTATCATGATTATCCATTGCCTGATAGTACTTATTTCTTGCCGGTTTTTCTGACAGGAACTCTTTTCATGGCATGTCCACATATTCGGCATGTGCCTATATCAGAACCATAGAATTTGCCACATCCCGTACACCTGAATGCCCATTTTATTTTTGATTTTATGGGCTTGAGGTCAGAACCAACATAATGTATGCCCATAAATTCCGCAACATTTTCTATGGCATAATCATCTGTTATTATCGTTGCCTTGAGTTCCAGCGCCAGGGCAATTACATCAATATCCGTGTCGCTCAGTACAGTTATGTCGCCCGATCTTGTGGCGAAGGACACCACATCACTCCTGCTTTCCTTGGAAGGAGTGTATATATTTATCTCAAGAGATATGTCATCCAATAATCTCCTGAGCTTACCCTTCCTGATCTCCTCCAGCACAGAGGCTGGGAATACCAGTTTCTTGTTGAGCATGTCGATCCGTCTGGACATTATGGCTGAGGTATCAACCACATAGATATTGTCGGATTCCATACTTCCCGGGGCAGTTGTGTCCATTTGCAGAAATACTTCCTGTTGTTCATCTTGTGGTCATAAATGAATTTTGCACATGAATGCGCACTTGTCCGTAGGCTTGCTTTACTGTATATTATGGAATTCATTGAACTATACAAAATAACTTGCTCTAAACTTTAAATAAAGAGGCGCCAGTTGCAGACTCATGGCAAAGTACGTGAAGATAGCAAATAAAACTGAGATTGATCCGGGTGAAATTAAGGGATTTTCGATGCAGTCTTTGCCTGTGTTAATAGCAAACCTGAATGGAAGATACTATGCCATGGATTCTGTGTGCCCCCATGCCCACGCTCCGCTTGAGGACGGAATAGTAGATGGAAGAACACTTAAATGCCCCTGGCACGGATCAGTGTTCGATCTTGAGAACGGGAGATGCATTTCCGGACCAGCTGTTATGGATCAGCGTGTTTACAACCTGAAGATCGAGAATGGCATTATCCAGATCGAAATACCTGATTCCAAAAAGTGATTGACATATTGCATTTGATAACAGTTGAATGCGTGACACACTGTGCTAGAAATAATCGGCACCCCAAGAAGTCAGATCCGGAAACAGCTGGATATATTACAGATTTTCTCGGTACAGCGACGGATGAGTGCCTGTCCATTTTTGAGAGTGTAATTCCACTAAGATGCAGATCATTTAACTGAAGCTGTACTCTCATCAGTCCTGCCAGATGCCTGTTCTATAAGTATCCGCTTGATTATCTTTCCAGACATGCTCTTTGGCAGCTCATTCCGGAACTCATAGAAATGTGGCCGCTGGTATTCAGCAAGGTTTTCGTTAAGGTATTTTATCAGTTTCCTCTGGCATGATGCGGTTCCATCCTTTGTTACCACGAATGCCTTTATGGACTCTCCAAGATTTCCATCGCTGATGCCTATAACTGCTGATTCACTTACTTCAGGAAACTTGTTGATAACGGCCTCAATCTCATTCGGAAATACGGGAATGGCATCGGATATAATTATGTCCCTGAGTTTTTCTATCAGAATGTAAGATCCTTCCTGGTTTCTCATTACTATATTTCCGGTATGAAACCAGTCTCCTGCAAAATTATCCTCTTCACCAATCAACGTGAAAAGGTATTTCCTTGCACTCTGTGGACCATTTACCAGTAGTTCTCCCTTTTCACCGATCTTCACTTCTTCCCCAGTTGTCTGATCTATGATCTTGCATGAAGTCTCCTTGAGAGGGAAGCCTATGTTATTAGCAGGCTGCTTAGGGTCTTCCACCCACCTGTAATGTGATATTCCGGAAGTTTCAGAAAAACCGTATATCTGGAGCAACTTGCCCTTCAGATCATCCACAATTGCAGAAGCAAGCGATACTGACATCGTGTCAGTTCCGGAAATATATATGGATATTTTCTTCAGAGACTTGCTGGTTTTCTTGTTGAAGAGGAGTTTTGAGTATATCCATGGGTGTGCGACCATTATATCAGCACCTGTTTTTCTGCACAATTTTGCTATGGTCTTTGAGTCGTGGTTATTGTGAAAAACGAGCACCGGGTGACCCGAACCCATTGGAAGCAGAAAGCCGAATAAGTAAGCGTATGGTACAGAAAATGGTGTGGCACATGCAACTATTGAACGCTTTCCCGTTATTGTAAAAACATCGGAAGCTTGCCTAAGTGCGCTTATGATGTTTGAATGCGTTAGCGAAACCGCCTGCAAGTTAGGCAGGGATACACCTGTAAGTTGTATTATGGCAACATCATCATCAGGATTTACCGAATTTCCCGAGCTATTGTTTCCGAACATAAAGTCAGAGAATGGGTACACGTTTCCTCCCCATTTCACCTTACCCCATGTGGAATCGAAGAAAGTGATCCTGGACGCCTTTTCGAATGGCATGAAGTCCTGGATCCTTGTAACTATCACGAACATTCCTTCTGTGACGGCGTCTTTCAGCAGTGTATAGCCCTGTGAATGGGTTATTATGCCCTTTATGTGTAATATCTCAAGTTTTTTCACAA
>JAJZOT010000171.1 GCA_021847855.1 Thermoplasmata archaeon
CCTTAAATTCCCTCAGGGCACAGGTTATGGGATCCTCACCTTCCTTCATGAATCCTCCGGGAAAGCTCATGTCACCAGACCATGGGTCACCTTCCCTGCTCTTCCTTCTCATGAGGAGGACCTTCCTTTCATGGATCACAACACAAACAGCAGCGGAATTCCTCATTCATCTGCTAAATTGTGTAAAGAATCTTAACCTTTTCCATTTAGTTTTCTGAAAAAATGGTAAAACCTATAATCAATTTCATGATCAATATGAATGAGCAACAAAGTTTCAATAGATAGAGAAAAAACAGCACTCGTACTGATTGACCTCCAGAAGGGAATAGTTGGAAGAGAAACAAAACCCTATCCTTCAAGTGCCGTTGTTGCCAACGCTGTGAAACTCATTAACCGGTTCCGTGAGAATAAAATGCCCATATTCTTTGTACATGTTGACTTCAAGAATGCAGTCCCACTGATGACGGAGAGTGATTCCACCTTAAACAGGGGAAATCCGCCTGTAGACTGGGCAGATTTTGTGCCTGAACTGGGAGTCACCACATCAGATCTTGTCGTTACTAAGAGGCAGTGGGGTGCATTCTATGGAACAGATCTTGAACAGCAGCTGAGAAGGAGAAATATCCATACGATCGTTCTTGGAGGTATTTCCACAACTTATGGTGTGGAGAGCACTGCACGATTTGCGTATGAATTTGGCTTCAACCAAGTATTTGCAGAGGATGCCATGACAGATATGTCAGAGGAAGCACACAGGATATCTGTTGAATATGTACTCAAGAGAATGGGCAGGGTCAGAACCACAGAAGATATTCTTTCATCCATATGATGGAAACGAAAGAATCAAAACATTCCGGATGAGGAATTTACATATTCCATTTTTTACCATGAATGTCGTGTTTTGTAGAAACAAAAGTTTACAAACATTTATATAGAAGTTTATTTTTACTACTTGATAACCATGTTAGGCGGACAACCAATATTCATATTAAAAGAGGGCTCTAAAAGAGAGACCGGAAAAGATGCGATGAAGGCGAACATAGATGCTGCAAAAAGCATTGCATCAGCAGTAAGAACCAGCCTTGGCCCAAGAGGAATGGACAAGATGCTTGTTGATTCCCTCGGAGATATTGTCATCACAAATGACGGAGTCACAATCCTGAAAGAAATGGATGTTGAACACCCGGCTGCAAAGATGATGGTAGAGGTCTCAAAGACCCAGGATACAATGGTTGGAGATGGAACGACAACAGCAGTGGTCGTTGCTGGGGCACTGCTTCAGGAAGCAGAATCTCTCATAAACCAGAATGTTCACCCGACTGTGATTGCAGATGGATACAGGATGGCTGCACAGAAGGCGAAGGAAATACTTGATGAGATTGCAACAAAGGTTGAGATCACCGACAAGGAAAAGATCATGAAAATGGCTTCCACATCCCTCAGCAGCAAGTCTGCGTCGGGAAGCAAGGATAAACTCAGTGAGATTTCCTATGAAACTATAAAGACCATAGCTGAGAAGACTGGAAATGGCTACAAGGTTGACTTGGACAACGTCCAGATAGTTAAGAAACAGGGCGGAGACATAGATGACACCACGCTTATATATGGTATTATAGTGGACAAGGAAAAAGTTCACCCTGGAATGCAGGATTCCGTGAAGAATGCAAAGATAGCAGTACTCAACGCTGCACTTGAAATCAAGAAACCTGAATTCGACACAAACATAAGAATAGATGACCCGACAATGATACAGAAATTTCTCTCACAGGAAGAGTCAATACTGAAGGAAATGGTCAAGAAAGTGAAGGAAACGGGAGCAAATGTCCTCATAACACAGAAAGGAATTGATGATCTTGCACAGCATTACCTTGCAAAAGAGGGTATTTATGCAGTTAGGAGAGTAAAGAAAAGTGATATTGAGAAACTTTCGAAGGCCACAGGAGCTACAATTGCATCATCCATTGATGAACTGACCTCATCAGATCTAGGAAAAGCAGAACAGGTAGAGCAAATCAAGATAGGCGATGATTACCTCACATTCGTGACTGGATGTGTCAATCCAAAGGCTGTTTCGCTTCTTGTCAGAGGTGGAACCGAGCATGTGGTTGATGAAATTGAGAGGTCTATAGTGGACTCCATTCATGTTGTTGCTGCAGCCATAGAGGATGGAAAATATGTCACAGGCGGAGGATCAGCAGCAGTCGAGATCGCAGTAAAGACAAGAGAGTATGCAGTAAAGGTTGGAGGAAGACAGCAGCTCGCAATTGAGAAATTCGCAAACGCCATGGAGGAAATACCAAGAGCACTCTCTGAAAATGCAGGAATTAACGCAATCGACATACTCATAAACCTCAGGAATGAGCATGCGAAGGGCCACAAGAAATTCGGAATAAACCTATACACAGGGAACATAGAAGACATGGAGAAAGCAGGAGTCATAGAGCCCATAAGAGTTGGAAAGCAAGCAATAGATGCTGCAACCGAGGCTGCAGTCATGATTCTCAGGATCGATGACGTTATTGCAACTAAGGGATCAAAAGGCGGATCTCCTCCACCAGGCGCAGGCGCTGGAGAGGACTAATTTCCCATTTTTTTATTTTTCATATTCATTTTTGGATCTTGTTGAAAATACTATTATTTCCAGTAATCCTAAGGAAAGCAGTGCATTTCCTGTAATGTTAAGATAAAATATCGGAAAGTGCGTGAGTGCTATACGATCAAATGCGATTAATTCACCAAGGAAAAAAATGATTCCTGAAATAGCTTGACCAATAATGTACAGAATTCCAGCAATCTTCATTCCAGATGAATTTTCTTCAATTCCAATTTTTATGAAACCAAATTCAAAGATGAGTGAAACAAAAATATAAGTTGCGTAAATCAAATTGCGTATACTGCTTAATGAATTGCTCAAAGGGGTGGGAATGAGAAAAATAATCGGAAATGCTAGAAGATAGAGTATAACCCTAAGTATAGCGGCAATCGTAGCTGCACTTTGCTCTGTGGAAAAAATGTACTTACCAATGGACAGTTTAGAATATGCATTTCTAAGCAATATAAGAGAAAAAGAGTATAGAAATATTGGAACTCCTACGAGGTATAGAGATTCATAAATGTCCGTTGGGTGATAAAATAGATAATAGTATAGAAAAGTTGAAAGAATCGTTGAAAAGAGGGCAATTAATGCAAAATTTCTCATTAAAGTGTAGTCTGCCATTTTCAGTGGAAATTTGTATGAGCAGATCGGACAGTATTTCGCAATCTCAGGGATATCTGTATTGCAATTTGGGCAAATCATTTTAAGAATATTTAATCATAATATAAAATTACTCGTAACACCAAGGGTGCGGGATACTATCTTTCCCTGTTCCTGAATATTATTAGATAAAATTACATGTCAAGGAACTCCTTGGGACAATTTAACTTTACCTGAACTGAACTTTGTAACTTTCCACTCGATAAATCCATAAATTCATTTTATGACGATTTCTGTGCCTCCCTCCATTTTTACCTTGTTCTAAGTAAAAAAATTTATAGTTATCTAATGGGAACAAACACCAGCAGTGGAATCCATTAAAAACTGGAGTAGAACAATAATCTCCTCGAAAAAAATATTTGTGAAATAATCATGAAATTTCAATGAGATAGTTCTTCATCAAAATACCTACATCTTCCGGTGACAGACAAGCGAGATCATTAAACGGCAATTCCATTAGGTTAACCACTCTTTCACCCAGATAATATCCAGTCTCTTTCCATCCGTCAACATTAAACCATGAACCAAAGAATCTATTGGTTTCTCCACCTGCTTCCACTTCTGAAAGGAATAGTTCAGCGAGATGAGAGAGATGATCTTCGCACCAACCAACCCATCCTGGTTGTCCCAACCCCTGATGCCAGCTTTCAGAAGGAATTAAACGCGATTCAAAATACTGGGCAAATCCCTCCTCATAAAGGGTCCACAGAGAACCATTACCATTATTGATTTTTCTTTCCCTTCTTAACTCATAATGAATTGTGTGGCCCATTTCATGAAGGATGAGACCTTTTAAGGCTATTTCTCCTTCCCACCCCATATCAACTATGTTTTCAAGCCCTAGTAGGATTGCAGGTCTTGAATCATAATCTGTTGCCCATCCTGCACCGTTTCCTAAACCAAGATAGATTACGAAAGTTATTCGTGGCAGATGAAATTTCGATATTTCCGAATCTTTGTACAGGTCCTTAATGATCTTCCTGAGATTCGCACATGCCTGTTCCATTACGCTGAACCTGTCTACATTTATGGGAAATATCTTATCTCTGGCAATATCTTCCCAATTAAGTCCAGATTCTGTGTAATCCTGTACAATTTTTTCGAATAATTCCGGATAATTTGTTTTGTAGTAGCTTTCCCAAGTTTTTATCTCTTCACTGGCATTATCCTTTTGACTTTTATTCCAGTAATCCATAAACTCCGGGAAAGTATCTATGAGATCAAATTCATTCCCCATAAAACAACTTCCATCAGATATGAATCTACACAATCAATTTATAAGATAAACTTTTGGTTGAAGAGAATTAAAATGTGCAATCTTTGAGGTGCTAAAAAGTTATGAAACTGTTCATAATTCCCTAGAATTCTGTTGGAGATTCGGAACATATTTAAATGAGCAGATAGGAGTAATATAAAGGGAAAAACAAATATCGAGCTAAATACGGCGGACATTTCATTTCTATTATTTTTAAATCTTATCTCTCTGAGAAAATCCATACGGAGCTACCGAGATACAGAAGCGTATATTATGGCTTTTTGATATATCTGCTATTGAAAAGCGTGGAATATAAGATATATGGG
>JAJZOT010000006.1 GCA_021847855.1 Thermoplasmata archaeon
TTAGCAATTATCCCGCAATGATAAAGCTTGCCCTGCTCGATGTAGACGGGACACTTACCGACAAGACAAGGCTCATATCGACGAAAGTGGTTGAGACAATAAGGGATGTTCAAAAATCCGGAACTCTTGTCAGCCTGGTGAGCGGGAACGTCATACCCGCAATGTACGCACTGAAGACTTTTGTGGGCATTAACGCTCCCGTATTCGGTGAGAATGGAGGAGTAATGCTTGATGCGGACGTGGAAGTTTTTTTCTCAATGGAAAAACCGAAGAGATTCTTTGATGAGATTACCGGCAAGGGCATGGCAGGCAACCTGATGACAAACCAGTGGAGGTTGTGCTCCATGGGATACTTTCCCAAAAACGGAAGCGAAGACGAAATAATATCTCTTTCCGGAAAACATGATCTGGAAATCGCTAACAGTGGTTTCTCGTGGCACATACTCAACAGGGGGCAGAACAAGGGTTACGCCCTGAATTACCTTCGTAAGAGATATTCCCTGGATCTTGATGAGATACTCGTTGTCGGTGATTCCTTCAATGATATCCCTATGTTTCTTGACAAAGTGAAAAAAGCAGTTCCCGCAAATGCAGAATTACAGCTCAAGAAAAAAGCTGATTACGTGGCCTCCGTCCCGTACGGAGAAGGTGTAACCGAGATCCTGCAGAAAATTTCACGCTTTTAGGTCACCGACATGGGAACCAAACCTGTCTTCGATTAATTCACTGTCTTCTATGACACATTCCCCGTGCATTGTAACGTTCTCAGGAAAAATGACGGGAAACCCGTGGAACGGTGAAATCGGAACCTTTGAGTGAAGCTTTTCCTGGTTTAATCTTTTAATGGAACTGAAGCGTACGCTGAAGAAATCCGCATAGTATCCTATCTGTATCTTCCCCTTCTTTATCCCCATAAGTTCAGAAGGATTCTTTATTGCCGTATCGTATAGAATCCTGGTGTCAAGAACTTTATTCTGGATGAGCGCAAGCATGAGTGGAATTCTTGTTTCCACCCCGATAATGCCTGACTGAGCCTGGTAAAACTCTTCTTTTTCGCGTTCCGTGTGGGGAGCGTGATCTGATGACAGAAGGTTGAATTTTCCGTCAAGATAAGCCTGAAGGTTACGGTTCTGGGTACTTTTCTCCCTGAGGGGGGGATTGACCTTTCCCCATGAAGATGCTTCCGATTCGTCGTTCAGAAGGAGATGATGCGGGGTAACCTCGCGGCCGACGTCCTCACTCAAATGCGATATCGAATCCGGTGTGCTGATGTGCGCCATTACGGAGTGGTTCAGTTTAAGTTCCGAAATTCTCTTTGCCGAAGATAGTTCGCATTCCTCAGGCCTGGAGAGATTGTGTTCCCTCAGGTTGAAAACTTCTGCTTTCGCGTTTGATTGTAGGCATTCTGCATCTTCACCGTGGAATATCACCGGGACGTCGAGTTCGTTGATGCCCCGGATCGTTTTGTCCGGAACATCCGCCATCGGAACTGAATTGGTGCTCCCGCCAAGGAATATCTTTATTGCTGAACTGCGTTTATCGATAATCGAGAGGTTTTTGCCGTTGAACATCGAGTATAACCCGAAGTCACAGTACGATTTCCTCTTCGCCAGATTCAATTTGTCACCAAATGAGGAATAATCAAGGATCGGAGTTTTATTGTTAGGCATGTCATAAACGGTAGTTGTCCCGCCAAAAAGTGCAGAGACGGAACCTGTACTGAAATCCTCCTTGTCAGTCTCGCCTGGATCCCTGAAATGCACGTGGATATCCGTTCCGGAAGGAAAAATGGCACCTTCGAGATTTTTCTTCTGAGCACCCGTCAGGTTCTGTCCTATCTTTACTATGATTCCCCCAGATATTCCAAGTTCAAGGTATTTGAATTCATATTCGTAATAGAATTTTCCTGTGAGGATGATGTCGTATTGCATATGGCTCCACTAAACTCCCGGGATTTCTCCCCAGATCAGCTTGTGCAACTGCGGAAGAACCCTTACATTCAGATGTGATTCAAGAACCTTTTCCGCCAGCCATTTCAGGTCTGTTCCCCAGGCAGGCTGCAACACAACCCCGAACTTCATTTTCCCATTGCGGATGAAATTGAGGGCATATGTGAGATCAACATGATCAGCCACTACAAACTTGATATAATCTCCTCGCCTGAGATAATCGAGATTGTTCCTGTACAGGCTCGCCTGTTCTCCTGATGAGGGAGTCTTTACATCCATGTCGATTGTAAGGTTGTCCAGTTCTGTATAATCCTTTAAGCTCAGTGACCCTCCAGTTTCAAGCAGAACTTTCCTTCCGGCACTTCCTGCACGTTCAATCAGCTCCACCGATTCCCTTTGAAGAAGAGGTTCACCACCGGTCAGGCAGATCCATTCCGCCGGACTCGCGTAAATCTTTTCCATGATTTCGTCAAGTGTCATCTCATATCCGCCTGAAAATGTATATGTCGAATCACACCATCTGCATCTGAGGTTGCACCTGTTTGTTCTTATAAATAGCATTGGGAGTCCGATCAGAGTGCCTTCTCCCTGAATGCTGTGAAAGATTTCAGTGATTCTCAACAACGGTGAAGTGAGAAAATGGATAAATTTTTAACTGAACCTCCTGAAACATAAATAGCTCCAAAACATTTTAACGGCTTAGTAATTGTCAATTGATATTATGAGTTTCAACAATATTTTCGACTATGCCAGGGAGACTGACGCTATACTGATATTGCAGGGAAATGAAAATTCAGTGGACAAGACGTTCTTTTATCTAACTGGAGTGGACGGAGGGTTATTTGAGGGGTCTGCACTAATTGTCAAGCCAGATGAGATCAAAATAATCACATCCACACTGGAAGAAGAAACCGCAAGAAAAACTGGCCTTGAGGTCATGATCGCCAATGGCAAGTCTGATTTCGAGAGGATAATAAAGGACGGCCTCAAGTCATCGAACGTTGTGGGGCTGAACTATTCATCGCTTACAATGGAACATTACAGGGAACTTATGAGAATGATTCCCGATAAGGAGTTCATAGACGTATCCGGATCGATCATGGAATCAAGGAGAATGAAATCGCCGGAAGAGCTCCAAAGGATCAGGGAAGCTGCCAGAATAGGCAGTGAAGCTTTTGAGAACGTATCGCACAAACTGAAGGAAGGGATGACGGAGAGTGAACTGTCATCCCTGATAGCGTATGAGATGATGAAACTCGGGGCTTCAGAACCCTCGTTCAGCACAATAGTTGCTTTCGGGGAGAACGCTTCAATGCCGCACTACTCTCCGGGTAACAGGAAACTGAAAAAAAATGAATTTGTGCTGATCGATTTCGGTGCAAGATACAGGAGATACTGCTCCGACATAACAAGAACCGTTGTCTTTGGAAGGGCGAACGACGAACAGCGTGAGATGTACAATATTGTGCTCAAGGCACAGGCAGAGGGCATGAAGAAGATACGGGAAAATGTCAACGGAAAGGATGTTGATCTCGCTGCCAGAAAGGTCATTGACGACTCAAAATATAAGGGTAGATTCATACACTCACTGGGACATGGCCTTGGCATGGATGTACACGATCATCCTGCACTTTCTGCGAACCTTGATTTCCCACTGAAGGAAAATATGGTTGTTACGGTTGAGCCTGGAATCTACCTACCCAAAGTAGGTGGAGTCAGAATCGAGGATGACGTAATCGTGAAGAAAGACGGATATGAGCTTATAAGTACCGCCCCTAGGGAACTACTGGAAATCTCGTGATGATATCTCAGACTGGAAACCCGTACCTAGATGTTGACAGGGATCGCATCGATATCCTGCTCAGTTCAAACGATCCGGATAGCGGTCGCTTAAGGAGGATCGCAATGCGGCTTATCATCGAGGCAATGGATGATACCGAAAACAGGGAAGTTACTGCGATCAATGATCTGGGAAGCCTGCCGCTTTCCCTGTGGATTCTAAAATATATAGACGAACCGCTTCTGACTTCAAGGGCCATAAATCATTCCCGTGACCTCCTGGAGAGGTTTCTCACTTCTGAACGCTTACACGCGGAGGATGTGCCGGATTATGCCAGAAGATACGGAGTTGAAATGGAATTCTCCGATGAAGATGATCTTTTCAGGATTCCACTGGGCACCTTTGTCATGCACACTTCGAGGTTGAGCGGATACAGGTATAGGCTCGTTTATCAGAGCATTCACCATGGAATCGTCTACACAGACAGGGAATCTGCCGTCAAAGTTATCAGGGAGGCTTTTGTCAGGAAGGCGTTTGAGGCTTATGCCACCATAGACAAAGAAGATACTGCAAAATTTCTGTATCCCCTTTCAGATAATATTCAGGAAATTGTCGAGAAGCTGAAAAACTCTGGAATAAAGAAAGACATTGATCTTGGAGAGGTTGATTTCACGATTTTTCCGCCATGCATCAAGGAATATATATCACAGATGAGGGATGGAGTTAATCTTCCGCACATGGCAAGATTCACCATGGTAAGTTTCCTGCACAAGATCGGCATGGACAATGACGGTATCATAGGGCTGTTCAAAACCGCTCCAGACTTTAACGAACGTCTGACCACATATCAGGTGAACCACGTTACTGGTGGAATTTCAAGCACGGAGTATTCTCCGCCGAAGTGTTCTGTACTCCAGTCGAACCACCTTTGCTACAAGGGCGATGATCCTATCTGCAACAAGGACTGGCTAAAACATCCTTTGCAATATTATACTTATAAAAAATGGAAAAAGTCACCCAAGCCGCCGCTCGATAAGCTTAAGAAGGGTTGATTTCTTGACGTTGGCCTCTATAACATAAATTTTACTTTTCTCCCATGGAATTCTTGGATAAGCTCCTTCTCTGACTTCGAAGTGGAAATTGAGAGACCTCAGAATCTCTTCAAGTTTGTTGTCAGAAAAATTCCTAGCAGGCCCTATGGGGATTCGTCTACCCATGGATTTTGAAATTTTGGGATTAAAATATTGTGAAAATAGCGTAAGAGTCATAGCAAAACTGCGTTGACTATTCCGTCCTGTCCAGGTCTTGACGTAATCCTCGCCTCGCCCAGTTCCGTGAGTATGACTGTGCCTTTTGACATAATGTTTCTCTGGACGTGGTGAGGGTTGGCCGGGTTTTCCTTAACAGTCTGAATCTTCACTTTCTTCGTAATTTTCTCACCGGGGACGTAGACATTTGCAGATTCTGCCCTCATCAAAACCGCTTTTTTGGTTCCGCCCATTATTCTCATAACTTTTCTGGCCTCGGGACCAATTCTTGTAAGTGTGGGCTCTCTGCCGAGTTCGAATCTCTTCTTTGTACGTGAGGCTTTAAGTTTTCCTCCCGTAAATTTCTTTCTGGATTTTCCCTGAAATATTGTCATTTCAACATCACTAATTCTGTAGTGCCTAACTTAATTAGCCAGCTAGTCTGTATTTAATTGATGGATATATAGTTTCATCATGGATCGCCGTTTAACAGATCATCAATGTGGTCTTTGAACCAGTATCGGCTTTCAACTCCAGATATGATTACAGAAGAGTTTCCGGGCTTCATTTTCCTGATATTATCCACGATATTGCTGTGCCTGTCTTCCCAGAAACCTTTTTCCAGATCATAAAACACCGAAGAAAACAGTTTATGTTTTGCCCTGAAAAGTGAATCGGTAACTTCGGAATTAACTGTTTCTGGCCCTTTCCAGTAATGTGCCAGATAGTTGAATATTGTATTATCAATTAGATCAAGCATGTTTTTCTTTATAGCAAGTTCCGGGGTGTTAACGTTTTCAGCGGAGAACTTCTTTCTGAATTCCTCATATATCGTAATATCCAGACCAACCGGGATCAATGGGACATTTATCACCGCCTGGAATTTCTCAAAGAATCTGGATATCTTGAATTCCTTTACGAAGTCCTTCTTTGTCACTTCCGCCAGAAAAACTTTGTCCGGTGCACATTCTCTGATTATCTCAATAAGCACGTCGTCGTTATAACCATGTATCGATGTTCCGAGGCTAGAGACGGACGAAAAAATCTCCATAATATTCAATTATGGTTTCATAAACCTTAACACTTCCGATCAGAGAATCCCGTGATGCATTTTGCATTTCCTCATACGAATAATAGACAGTGTAGAGGTTATCCCCCTATTTTGGAAGCAACAAACCTTGCAGGAAGTATGAAATAACATTTCAGACCGGCTCTCAAAAAGGGAATTCTGCTTATTCACTAAGCGTGAAGTCCGTCTGAAGCATCATTCGCCATGCCAGACAAGCCATCATACAATAACGTCTATTCCATATTAGTTGAAAGAATTATTTAGGTTAACCTAATCACTTAAACTGACGTGGTGTAAATTACGCACTCAGAAAAATTGAGCAGCAATCATTCTTGGTTTTCCTATTTCAAAGCCTTCGGTCCTGCTTGGATCGTGATGATTGCTGATGTCGATGTTGCCAGCATAATTACCGGACTGCAGTCAGGTTCATCTTTTGGCTACAGACTCGTTTTCATAGAGCTTATCCTCATAGCCCCGCTGGCTACGATTCAGTACGCCTCAGGGGCGCTCGGCATTGTAACCGGACATGGCATAGGAGAAGCCGTAAGATTGCACTGGGGGAAGAAATATTCATCGGTGGCAGCATTGCCAATGGCTACCATAGACTTCATGACTTACGTTGCTGAATATGCCGGAATTGGAATCGGTTTCGCACTCATTGGAATATCTCCGGTTATAGGCATCTTCATTGCATTCGTTCTCCATAATGTAATGGTCATAACAGGCGGTTACAGGCACATAGAATCTATTTTGCTGCTGATTACTGTTGTGCTGATCCTTGCAATAATTGCTGCAGTTTTATTTTCGACTCCGAACCTTACATCTATCCTGTTCATTGGCATGAATCCACTACAACCATACGGAAACCGTGACTACCAGTATCTTATGGCGGCAAATATAGGGGCAGTAATTATGCCTTGGATGCTGTTTTACCAGGCGGGAGCAGCCGTCGAGAAGAAGATACAGAAAACATCATTGAGATTCCACAGAAATGAAACCTTGTTGGGTGCCGTTGTGAGTGAGATTCTGATGGCGGCAATAGTGCTGGCAGGGATGAAGATAAACATGGCAAGTATCCTTACGCCCGGAGACCTCGCTTCATTGTTGGCTGCTCTTGGTCCGGCAGGCACATATATAATGTCTGTCGGTCTGATCTCAGCAGGCTTCCTAGCGCTGATCGTTGCCTCTCTCGGTTCAGCATGGGGCGTCGCCGAGGTTCTAAACTGGAGCAGGAGACTTGATTCTAAATTTTCGGAACAGAAGAAATTTTACACGCTATTCATAATGGAAAGCTTTCCAGCGGCGATAACGGGACTCCTAATAACAGGCAACCTCGTTTCGGCCATTCTCAATCTCATGGTAGTATACGTTGTTGTGCTGCTTCCAATAGGCGTGATGCTGGGACTTCTCGTTTCCGATGTGAGGGTTATGGGTGCTGAAAAATTTTCACTAAGTTCTAAAATCTTATACTGGGCAATGCTTGTTGCGGTTGAGGCGGGTGGTTTTGTGGGACTGTTGTCAATTTTCCAGTGAAGTCCCTTCAGGCAGTTGACACCACTATTGGATGTCTCATCCTTGCGCCCATACTGGGTCCTAGCGCTATATTGAGGAGCGATTTGACTTTATATTATGGACCCATATATGGCTCTGAGAGGTATCTCAATGGATAGTAGATCAGTAATTACTACAAAAAAAGCCAAAATTGGAGAGGCATTTCCTTTTCTGCTTTGTCTCTTCAATATTTTTGTTCTAATTGGAATCTGGTTCTTAGATTTGAATGGTCTTCTTGTTCACTCTCTCCCTCAGTCCCATATGCTAATCACTTTCACATTTACACTTTCTATATTACTTGCTGAAATTCCGGGAATAGAATTCTTAATCTTTGGAGGAAAATTCATCTTTTTATCTATAATAGCTCTAGGTCTGAGTGTTGCCTTGATCCTGGGGATATTCGGAGGGATACCGAATTATGTGTGGATCGGGTGTTTACTGGACTTAATTATAATCACCCTTTACGAGTCTGGGTATTTTTGAATGCACAATTTGCCTAATCTTATTAATGAAATGACAAGGAAACCGCGTTAACTTTTATTGTAAAAATTAACTCCCTTTATATATGACTCAACAGAAATTTCTTCCCAAAGGATAACAAAGGCGAACCGAGAAGTTAAGTTTTATCAGCAATTTAGCACACACTTTCAGAGCCATTGTTAGATCATCGGAGAAATTTGAAGTCAGGATCCTCAGGCAATCGGAATGGAAAATCCCGAGAGACATTTTGGACATCAACATGAAAAGTATCTGCACATCACCCCCTTGTAACTGGAATGAGGTATGCAGGCAGGCACCGGGAATTTCCTAACCTTGTGCAGGAATCCAAGTCTGCCAGGGTAGGGAAAGAAATTGCAGATATAGTACATCTAAAACTGCAGAATTTGTGGTACTTTCGGGGAAACCGGGAACTGTTGGCTATATGGAAGAAAAGACACCCATCGTGTGTGGCGCAATGAATTTGAAAGAGGTAAAAAGGGGTGCGCGGGCGAACCGAATACTACGCGGGGAGAGGGGGTCGAACCCTCGCTCTCATAAGAGAAATAGCTTAGCAGGCTACCGCCGTACCACTGGGCCATCCCCGCTCAGGCGCTGAAGCGATCCTGAAGATCGTTGGTTACCTGTTCAAGAACTTCCTCAAAATCCTCGTTTTCCAGAGTAACTACTTCGCCAGATGGAAGGATTATTTTAGCATAATACATTTCTCCGTCCTTAGAAATTTCAACTTCAGCCAATTTGTCGCCCATGATCTCAACCCTTAATTTATTAGATTATAATATAGTTTTCAGAGAGGTAAAGTATTCTCGACCTTGAACGGTTGGAACTTTCCGATTCGGTCCTCCAAATTTTTGCTTTATTTCTTCAGCCGGAGATGACACAGCATCGGTTAATTCACTCTTAAACGTCAAACTCGAGGCAACAATTGTCATTCCCGTCTTCACCGCTCAAAATTTCATCGAGGTTATTTGCGTGCCGGACATCCATCAAATCTGGAAATGTTCTTATCGCAACTGCATAGTAGAGCGTTTTGCAGACCACGTATATAATAATTAAAGTGAAAGGTATAAATAGGAGGAATTGCTTAGCGTCACTGAGGTGCTCACCGTTGTATAACTTCATTAAAAGGCGCGATTCTGATGATGACGAAGACTACGATGATGATGACGACGAATTTTAACTCGTCCTGATCATTTTTTTGATTCCATCTTTGTTAATACATGGTTTCTATTTTTATTGTGTGAGGTATTCCCGTTAAGTTGGAACAGAACCCCCGGATTAGTTCTCCATTCGATTTGCTTCACCCTAGAATAAAGGATATGCTCGCGAAGAAGGGCATGCTTGAACCCACTGACCCTCAGGCCAAGGCTATTCCACCCATAATGGAAGGGAAGGATATTCTTCTTCTTTCGCCGACAGGCAGCGGAAAAACTGAAGCAGCTATTCTGCCAATATTTCATAAGATTCTTACTGAAAGACCCCCTCCAGTTTCGACACTGTTTATAACTCCCCTGAGGGCTCTGAATCGGGATATGCTTGACCGCCTCATAGATTATGGCAGGGAACTCGACATAAGGGTTCAGGTAAGGCACAGCGATATAACGGACGCTGACCGGAGAGAGATTGTAAAAAATCCCGGAGATATACTCATAACGACCCCGGAATCCCTGCAGATCATCCTCAACGGGAAGAAGTTGCGGGAAATTGTTTCCCGTGTCAGGTATGTCGTCGTGGACGAACTTCACGAAACGTCGCAGAATGAGCGCGGATCGCAATTCTCTCTCGCAATTGAAAGACTGAGGAGCCTTACCGGAAACTTTCAGAGAATAGGACTTTCGGCAACTGTGGGCAATGCTGAAGAACTCGCACAATTCCTTTCTCCGAATGAAACACCGGAGATCATCCGGTCAGTCCTGAAGAAAAAGATGGAGATAGTTGTGGGGATACCGCAAAAAGCTCCACCTGAAATCTCGGAAGTTATGGGATGCGACGAGGCTTACGCAGGTGCAATACTTCACATATGGAATCTCATTGAAACACACAGGGGAACCCTCGTATTTGTAAACACCAGGAGTACCGCCGAAGACATTGCATTCAGGCTGAAGCTGTTTCTGGAGGATCCGCCTATCCAGATTCATCATGGGTCACTATCGCGGGATACAAGAGAGACTGCCGAACGTGATTTCAAGGCCGGTAAGATAAAAGCACTTATTTGTACATCATCGCTGGAACTCGGAATTGACATAGGTTCAGCCGATCTTGTTCTCCAGTTTAATTCCCCCCGACAGATCAACAAACTTATACAGAGAGTCGGACGGGCCGGCCATAATATCGAAAAAATATCGCTTGGAGAGATTGTATGCAGCGACATAATCGAACTGGAGGAAGCAACCGCGATCGTCTCGCACATAGCTGAAGGCCACCTTGAGGATATACTAATAAGAAAAAATTCTCTCGCAACGCTTGCAAACCAGATACTTTCACAGGTAAAATTTGTTCCGAGACTTGACTATATGGAGTTCTACGAGATAGTTAGAAGTACCTATCCATTTGAGAATCTCACCGAGGACGAATACATGGAGACTCTGGACTTTCTTGTGTTTCTCGGGAAAGTGTGGAAGGAAGATGGTTTTATCGGCAAGAGAAGGGGAGTCCTGAACTATTTCCTGGAGAATATCTCCATGATCCCGAGCGAGAAGAATTACAAGGTAATCGACACAATTAACAGGAAATTCATCGGCACCCTGGACGAAAGATACGTCGTGAATGAACTGGAAGCTGGCAGTTATTTCGTGATCAAAGGATCGACCTGGAGAATCATAAGGATTGAAAGTGATAAGATTCTCGTTGAGCCATTTCCTACTGCAGCTATAGCTCCGAAGTGGTCAGGGGAGGAGATTCCGGTACTCATGGACGTTACCTCCAAAGTCTCATTCAACCGCGAGAACGAAATAGTTCCCGATTTTGTCGACTTAGAATCAAAATCCGTGCTCCGGGAATGGTACAGGAAAGAATCTGCCACACTGGAAAGAACAATAGTTGAGACAAAATCCAATGAAGTCATAGTGCAGGTCCTACTTGGGACCCGTGGAAATTTTGCATTGGCAGAGATATTCTCCAGCATACTTGCGGGCATTACCGGAGAAAGCGTTGAGGTAGACTACTCACCGTACCACATATACATCAGGACTTCGAGAAGGATTGCTGCCTCCGATGTGCGCAGAATCATATTAAGTATCGAACCAGACAGGCTTTATCAGTACGTTGCCGGATCTGCGAGAAGATCAAGGTTCTTTAATTCCGTATTCCTGTATGAAGCGAGAAAATTCGGTGTAATAGGAAATGACGCGGACATTGGGCGCATCAGATTCGAAAAGATTGTAGACTCGTACAGGGATACCCCTCTTTACAAGGATTCAATCCGGAAGCTGATATCTGACTACATGGATCTCAGTGCGCTTGAGGACTACCTGAAAAAGGTCAGGGAAGACAAAATCAAGCTCATACTGAATGATAACATGTCAGCGAGTTCAGATGTTTTCATAACGCATTATTCAGAAAGAGTCGCCCCGCTCAAGCCGACAAAAACCATCCTTGAGGCGGTAAAAAAGAGGCTGCTCAACGAGGAAGTAACTCTTTTCTGCACCTCATGCTCAAATGTTCGTACGGTGAGGATAAGGGACATAAAGCTGATAAAGTGTCCCGGGTGCGGCAGTTCACTTGTGGCTTCTCTGTCGCCATTCGAGAGAAACCTCCTGGACAGGGCGAGAGAAAATGATGCCGAAGGAAACAGGATACGCAGGAGACTTTCCAAAAACGCGCATCTTGTGCGTGAAAGGGGACTGCAGGCCATAATGGTTCTTGCTGCAAGAGGAATTGGACCCGAAACCGCCTCCAGGCTCCTTGAAGTCACCTATAACAAAGATGAGGACTTCATAAGGGCTATTCTGACCGGTGAGATGGACTATGCAAAAAACAGGAGGTTCTGGGATTGAATATCAAAATGAATTATAAGCAGAACATACATGCACAGATACCAAATGTCTAAAAGCAAGGTCTCGAAGGTTCTGGAGAAATACAGGTTAAAAAACGTATCAGTGCCGATTGTCGTTGAAGGGAGGAATGATATGCAGTGTCTCAGGGAGATCGGTTTCCCGGGAGAAATCATAATCTTAAACTCCGGCAACGGCCTATTACCTTTCTCAGAAAAGCTTTCACATGATTACGGTGAGATTATCCTGCTGACAGACTTCGACAGGAAAGGCGTGGATCTTAAGAACAACCTGAAAGCCTACATGCACGGATCAGGATGCACTGTTGACACCTACCTCTGGGAAATAATCAGAAGATATGTTCCCATACGAACTGTGGAAGAACTTCCATTCGCAATAAAGAGGATTGAAGACATAAATAAATAAACGTGATTACGCGTGGATGGCTTCCAATATCAAGATCACTTTCATCGGCACCGGCGGTTCGTGGCCAACGCCAGGAAGAGGTCTTCCCTGTGTCGCAGTTCAGATCGATGACATTACAAATCTTTTTGACTGTGGGGAAGGAACGCAGAAGCAGCTGATGAAGAGCAAAGTCTCTTTTATGAGCATTGACAACATTTTCATCACGCATTTTCACGGAGATCATTTTCTGGGAATACTTGGAATGATACAGAGCATGTCGTTCAACGGGCGGGAAAAACCGTTGAATATATTCTGTCCAAGAGGGGGGATCAGAATCCTGTCAAATGCCCTGAATGCAGGATATTTCAGGCTTAAGTTCGAGATACTCGTAACTGAACTGGACTGGTCTGAAACCTATGATTTTGATAAATTCACAGTTTCTACCCATAAAAATGATCACACGATACCTGCAATGTCTTACAGGATACAGGAAAAAGATCTGATTAGGATTGATAAAGAAAAAGCGAATGAACTTGGTATCCCTCCCAGAAGGCTCGAAGAACTTAGAAAGAAGGGATCTATAACCCATGATGGCAAGACATACACCATTGAACAGATTTCGGGTGGGATAAGAAAAGGAAGATCTATAGTCTATACCGGAGACACAAGGCCCATGGAATCTATGAAAGAATTCGCAAAGAATGCAGATGTCCTTATTCACGAAACTACAACAGATTCTACACTTGAGCCAAAAGTAAATGAATTTGGGCATTCATCTTCCAGGCAAGCAGCCGAAATTGCCAGAGACTCCGGCGTAAAGAGATTCTACCTTTTCCATTATAGCCCAAGATACGAGAACGTGGATTCATTGATCAAGGAAGCTCTAGGAATATGCAGCGTTTCAGTTGCAAGCAAGGAATTCATGGAGTATGAAATCCCCGTAGATCAGGATATCTCCGGGTAACAGTTAAGACTGCAACCGTCTTTTGCAGCGGGTTTCCTATTTCAGCAGTAATATCTCATCTCTTATTGTTTGCAAGAATTTCTCCCTCGCCTTTGTGCGGGAAAGTTGCTGGGATATTAATCTATACAGGCATAGATTCACACCATACCAACGCTATGCCGGTATATGCGTTCCCGTTGGGCAAAAACTTTTTTGGTCGCTTTCAACCTTTATCCTGCGAAAAGGAATTCCCGATCGCGAATGCTCAAA
Organism: Thermoplasmata archaeon; assembly: GCA_021847855.1. The sequence continues at coordinate 13,705 of JAJZOT010000006.1, forward strand.
CTGTGCCATTCATCTTAGCGGAATCTTCCGCCGTCTGTGCAATGCGTTTAATTGCGTTCTCAGTCCCCTGCCTGAAATGTTTGGTGACAAAACTCTTCATGAAAAGGAGTTTGAGCGAGAGCTTTATGTCCCATTTCACAGTGATTACCGATCCTTCGTCAGCTGGGGAAATCCTGATCTCCTTGAAGCCTGTGAACGGACCACCAAGATAATTCTCCGTGCATGTCAGTGTTTCCAGGTCGCAGGCATATGTCATCCTGCCTGTTCCCGGGAACGCGAATTTAACAGTGAGCATAGGAGCTTGACTACCCGATATCTCCCTCATTCCGTGCCAGAATTCCGGCAACTTATTCCAGTCAGATATAGTGTCAATAATTTTTTCCGGTTTCGCTTTTGATGTAGTGCTAATGCTGAATTTTACCTCGCCAACCATTTGTCTTCACTCCGAACTATTCTGATCCGCCTTTAACCGTTATTCCCCTGGAACCCTGATAATTCCCTGAACGTTCTTTGTATGATTTTTCAGAGATATTCTCCAGCTTGTGGAAAATTATCTGCGCTATCCTTTCCCCCGATCTAAGTTGGAGCTGGTCTTTTCCTGCATGGAAAAATGACAATGTTAGATTGCCCTTGAAACCGGAATCTACAGCCCCGAAAGAACCAAGCACCCCTCTTCTCGCATATGAAGACCGAATCCATATCTGCCCAACAATGTTGTCTGGAAGACTGATGTATTCTAGGGTTGAAACGAGAAAACGATCACCTCCCTTCACTGAAACTTCTTTCTGCATATTTTCCCCGTCCAGGGAGATCTGGGCTATACGGAGATCATATCCATTCGGAGTCAGCGAATCCTTGCTGAATTCTTCCGATATCAGGTCATTTCTTTCTGCCATCTTCAGGATATCCGCGTCACAGAGAACGGTCATTGAATCAGTCCTTCAGTGGATTTATCCAGTTTTATTAAAGGTACGCTGCCTGTTGAGGACTGCATAGAATACTGCCGCCAGTATGAAAGATACATAGTAACTTACGTCAACACCGTTGAACAATGCGGCTATCGGGCCAACAAAATAAGCAGGCGGGCTCATGAACGGAACCGAAACAAGCACCGCAAGACAGTATGATGAAATCCCTGAGAATTTCCTGACAGCGACTGTTCCGTTTCCCGCTCGCCTCTGGATATAGAAATAGTGGATTATTAGTATGCCAAGCCAAGGAGTTATCCAGTAATCCAGAATCAGCAGGAATATTTCATAAAAACTGTAAAAGTTATAATAGCCAATTATACCCAAAGCCACTGAAACTATTGTTCCGATGAAAATTGGCAGTTTCATGCCCGTCCTTGCAAGAACCGTATTGAGAGAAAGCCCGTTGGAATAGAGGTTTATGGCATTTGCAGCTATACCGCCTAGGAACAGCGCAATCATGCCAACCGCGAAATATCCTCCCATGAACCTGGCCAGTGCAGTTGCCGGATTCGAGATGCTGTCAGATGTTGCAATTGCGACACCCATGCCTAGAAGTTCTATCCAGAACGACGCTATTACCCCGCCGAGAAATGTGAAGTAGAAAGATCTTGATTTCTCTCTGCGGTCTTTGACGAATCTTGAATAATCCGCTGCATAAGGTCCCCATGCCATTAGATATGAAAACGACGAGGCAAGCGTGATGCCGAATCCTGACAGGACGGGAATGACTGGAACAGGACTATATGATATCGAACCGGAATTGAACACAAATTCCAAGCTTATGGCGAGGAACAGTATTCCCAGTGAAACTGACATAGCGAGCTCGAATTTTCTTATTGCTTCATGCCCGTAGTATGCCAGTACCAGCACTACAGTTGCTACAACGGCGATGGGTATGATGAAATTGACATTTCCCATGATTATATCCAGTGCGAATGCAGCAAGAACAAGGTTCACAGTAAGCCAACCCAGTGTATTGCCCCACTGAAGCAGTGACATCACGCTTGCACCGGCTCTTCCGAACGGGCCGAAACTCAGTGCCATCTGGGGCTTCCTGGTGAGGACCCCGGTCACGCTCATTGCAGCAAGTAACAACCCTCCCGTAATATTTCCGATAGTGAGTGCAATTATAGATGGATATACCGGCTGTCCCAGTGACACCGGAATGAAACCAATGGCAAAATCGCCTATGGTAAGGTTGGCGGCAAACCATATATAGAAGAGTGAGACCGACTTCTGCTCTTTTGCATATGTTGTAGAAGTCGTAGAGGATGGGTTTAAATCAGATGGTGTTCCGAACTTATGTTCGTTGGACATTGCACAGAAATGACGCAGATATACTTAAATTTGATTTGTTATAAATTTGTTCCGACGATAAGTATTGTTATCAGATAATTTAAATTATACTTCAATGAATTAAGGAATGTGAATCTCCAGCAAATGGTGGAAGCCGTACTATATGCCACCGAGAACCCTCTTTCCGCAAGTGATATTGCATCGGTGCTGGGAAAGGGAAAAGAGGAAGTTGTCCGGGCAATAAAAGGTTTGACCAGGGATTACAGAGATCGCGCAACGTCACTCACGATAGTAAGAGTGGGGATAAGATACAAAATGCAGCTGAAGAATGAATTTTCCGAGATAGTTGTCCCGGTTTCGAAAAGAGAAATAAACAATACTGAACTAAGAATACTTGGTTTTGTGGCTGCTAATGCCGGGTGTAAAAGAGGGGATGTCGTTCAGAGATTTGGAGAAAGCTCCAGAAAGGCGCTGGAAAATTTGATCAATAGAAAATTCCTGAGTCCAGAGAAGTACAGAAACACTGAAATATACAGTGTCACTAAGGAATTCTACCGTTACTTCAATATAGGCAAGAAAGAGCTCGAGGC
>JAJZOT010000172.1 GCA_021847855.1 Thermoplasmata archaeon
CTCTCGCATCAAATTCTCCAGAAGAATATGTTAAAGGATATCTCGATATACTGGATCTGGAGAGACATTTTGATTATATTAAATTCAGCGCTAAAAAACCTGGTGGTTTGATTGATCTTGTTTCTTCAATATCAGGTGGAATGGATCCTGCAGACCTGAAGGTTCTCAGCATTGGAGACCATTATGCAAATGATATTCAACCTGCGCTCAGGATGAAGTGGGATACCGCTTTCATAAACCCGTTTCACCTTGACCGCAGGGGATCAACAGTATCCGGGCAATCTATTTCGGATCTATCTGAATGGATAGTTTCATGGTGCAAGATGTGACATGTATAAGCTATTTCAGTAATTTCTCATTCAATAAGGGATTTTCAACCCTGTTTTCATTCCTGAAAAACAGGAGCTTGCTTCGATCGAATGATATGCCTATTTGTGATCCTATCATACTTGAATCGATAAATTGTACTCTCGCCCTTATTCTGGCGCCATTTAAATCCATGGTCACAAGATAGCCGTAGCCAAGGAACTGTATGTTTGTTATAGAAGCTTTAAGATCTGAAGACTGCAGATCTTCAGAAACTGAAACATCCTCCGTACGAACTCCCAGTGTATCAAAATCCATGTTTATTTCCATTTCCTCGACTGACTCCGCAGGAATCAGGTTAAGACCGCCCAAAAAGGTGGCCGCAAACTCGTTGACAGGTTTACGGTAAATCTCAAATGGTGTTCCGGTCTGCACGATCCTGGAATTATTTAGAATGACAATACTGTCACCGAGAGCCATTGCCTCGTCCTGGTCATGTGTTACATGAATGGCGGTTATCCCTGATTTTCGCTGCGTCTCCTTGAGATAATCCCTGAGATCTACCCTCACCCTGGTATCCAGGTTTGAAAGTGGCTCATCCATTAGCAGAATTTTTGGATTCTTGACAAGAGCCCTGGCAAGAGCAACCCGTTGCTGCTGTCCCCCGCTTAGCTGCTTCGGTAACTTTCCTTCCTGTGATTCAAGTTCCATGATCTTCAGGAGATTGCTTACCCTGGTTCTTATGTATTCGTCCTTGTAGTGCTCCACTGTGAGTGGCATGGCTATATTATCATAGACTGTAAGATGAGGGTACAATGCATAATTCTGGAAGACAAGCCCGACTTTCCGCTTCCACGATGGCAGATCAGTAACATCATTTCCACCGATCACCACCTTACCCCTGTCTGGTGTCTCCAACCCAGCCGCGATTCGAAGCAGTGTGGTCTTTCCAGAACCAGAAGGTCCAAGAACTACTGCGTAAGTATTTTCGCTGAACTGCAGGCTTTGAAATGATAGAGCAGTGAAGTTGCCAAACTTCTTTTCGATGTCATGCATTTCAAATAGTGATGTCATCCTATTGTACCCCCAACCCTCCAAAGTTTATCTATTCTCCTCCTTGTAAAATATATCAGTATAATAGAGGGTATCAGGCTTATGACACTTGCCGCAGACAGAACACCATAATTAAATGCCTCATGGCCTATTGTTCCACCTATGAATATGGTAACAGTCTGTGCCCCAAATGGTGCAAGGAAATTCATGTTAAATTGCGAATAAGTGAGGGCCAGCGGAAAAATAAGTGCACCCCATGCAATAATGAATGAGTACAGTAATGTAACGGATATGCCATCTCCGCTCAACCTGAGAATTACACGGTAAAAAGATGAATAGACATTCATTCCATCTATGTTTGCAGCTTCGTCGAGATGTTTTGGAAATGTTGCATAGAAGTTATAGAGGAGCCAAATGGTGATCGGCAGCACAAAAACAGGGTATGCAACGATCAACCCGAGCCACCCGTTGATAAGACCTGCTGACTGGATAACATTATGAACGGGGATCAGGAAAATTACAGTTGGAAGCGAATAAACAAAGAGTATAAAGGCAATTATTTTCAATCCACCTGTCCGGTGTCGTGAAATAGAATAAGCAGCAGGTGCCCCAATAATGAATACAAGAACAGCAGTTCCCAGAGAAACGATCACACTTGTTATGAAGTACGGCTCACCAACTATAAAACTGTAAAGATAGTCTGAGAATGTGATAACAGAAGGAATTATACCTGGCGGGATTGCAATTATCTCTTTGGGGGTTTTAAATGATTCCAGAATAAGCCAGACAAAGGGCAGCAGGAAGAAGACCAGGTATAGAGCCGTAAGGAGTGCAGCAACAGGCTTTGGCATTTCCCTGTTCGGTAGAAACCTGAAACTAAACCTTGTCCTCTTCCTCTTTTCACTTAAAGTCAGTTTCACAAACAGGATCGAAATTAACGTTGAAACAAGAGTCATTATAACCATTAAAACTGCTGCCTGACCTCCCTCACCTGTAAAGAACAGACTGTAAGAAAAGTAAGCTATATCCAGTGTGGCAAAAGGCGGCGAAACAGTCTTTGCAATATATATCGGGTCAAATGTAAAGGAGCCGTATAGAATCATAAGCACGGTTGCCGACAGTATGCTTGCCTTAATGTATGGGAGATCCACTCGTGCCAATTTTCTTAAGCCGACAAGCCCATCCATATGGGCAGCTTCCTCGATGTGCGGAGGGATTGCTTTAAGACCAGAATATATGATCAGAGTCGCAAGCGGAAGACTGCTCCAGACATCTATAAGAACAATGCTCCATGGTGTTGTGAATAGATCAACCTTATCGATATAGTAGATAAAACCGTATATCGGGTTCAGCATGAAAACCCACATAACCGCAGCAGTTACAAGAGGAATGAAAGCTGATAGAAGAATAACAGGGAGAAGGAATGGTTTATTGAGCCGCCTCATAAAGGACGCAAGAGGTATCGCGAGGAGTATATCAATGAAAGGAACTGCAAGCGTATATATTACCGTGTTTTCAAAAATCTGGTCCAGATGGGGTATCTTGAAAACCTGGAAATAATTTGTAAAGCCGCTCCACACATAACTTCCAGTAAGTGTTTCTGTCTGAAAAGTGAGAATAAAATTTTCAACCATTGGATAAAGTGCAAAAATAAAAAAATAAATTAGGGCTGGAAGTACTAGGATGATCGCCTGTTTCTTTGTTTGCGAAAGCATAGAAACACTTGATCAAAGCTGGATGTTGTCACTCTTGATTGTGCTTACCCATTCATTTGCTGCTACGCTCAGCGCATTTGATGCGGTGGTCTTTCCCGTGAAGTAGTCGTATACCTCGCTGTTGAAATCAGGAATAAGGGTGCTGAAAAGCGGTGATACCTGTGTTACCACAGCAGCGTACTTCGGGTTGAGGTTTATGGTACTCGAATAATTGAGGAATGAATTAACCCAGCCAAAACCACTCATACCTTCTGCGGCTTTAAGGCCGTTTGCATTTCCTGGAAGAAAATCAAACTGGCTTATCCCTTTTGCGTATTCCGAGGAGGATGTCGCGAATTCAAGAAATTTGACAGCAAGTGATGTGTTCTGGGAGTGTGGATTTATGCCCAGCAGAGTCGGTGAATAACCGGTATAACCGCCCGGGAGAAGGGCCACACTGTAATTCCCTGCCACGCTAGAAATTGAGCTGTTGGAATAATCGGGGAAGAAGCTTGACCAGGCAAGACCGATTGCATAGTCACCTGTTTCAAAGTATGACAGCTGCTCACTGTATCCGACGGGTTGGACTGACACAGACGGCTCGAATTGAATCAGGCTCTTGTATGTTGTAAGTGCGTTGACAGCTGCGCTGTTGTTGAATGAAACATTGAATTTTCCGCTCTGGTTACCGAAGTATGTCCAGTAATTGGGCGAAGAATTTGCAGGAACACCTGATGAGGAATTACCAGCCAGGAAAGGATATGCAACATTATAAAATGCGTCAATAATTGAATGGGATGCACTGTCTGGAAACATCAATGCGTAATGATCACTGTGTCCGTTAAACGATGTGGATGAATTAATGAAACTTGCTGCATCATAGAGTGCGGTCCAGTTCTTGTATGTGCTGGGCTGAAAACTGAAATGATATTCTGATTGAAATTCATTCTGTAATGTGGTGTTATCAAAGATCTTGCTCTGATAAACAAGCATGTATCCAATTACAGTATGAATCGGTATTCCAATTGTCTTCAGGATAGTTCCATTTGGTGCTATGCTGTAGCCACCTGAGAACATATTTCCCTCAATAAAGTTTGAACTGTTAATCGTTCCGGGAGCACCATTTGTGCTTGTTGGAATATTATACAAATAAGGTGCCAGAGTAGGAGCTTGAGAGGCATAATACATGATTATGTTTGGTACCGAGGCATCCCCCTTGACCGCAGTTTCCTCGGTTGAGAGAAGATCTGAATACCCGGCAGTAGTTACGTCAACCTTAACGTTAGGGTTCTGCTTCTCAAAATCTGTTGCAACCATGGTGATATATTGCTGCGTCATGCTGCCGCTACCCACGAGGATTACAAGTGTTGGTGTATTCTTGTGATCCAGTTCAATGACCGCGACGGCGGCTACTATTACTATTATTGCAATGACCACAGCAATAATCATGCCCTTCGGACTTTTCTTTTTTAGATTAGAAGGATTTGAAGAATCCATGCTGAGGTAAAAGTAACAGTAAATAAAGTATTATCCTATATAAAAGATTGTCGAAAAATAGGTCTATAGAGAAATATGTTTAATCGGTTTTTCAGCGTATTTAAGGCTTTAACCTGCGCTTTCCCTGATTTTTCTGAAGTGTGCCGTTATAAGGTACGAAGGGAAAGAATTAAAATTGTGTCTAGCATAACGTAAATTCCAAGGGCCGCCGTAGCTCAGTGGTAGAGCACCCGGCTGTTAACCGGGCGGTCGTCGGTTCGATCCCGACCAGCGGCGAGGGGCC
>JAJZOT010000173.1 GCA_021847855.1 Thermoplasmata archaeon
ATTTTGCAGTTCTCTTAGGTCGGAGAGTAAATAATGGAACCTTCTGGGCGATATGTAGAGTGTAGAAAAAATTCCTCTGGCAGCAGCTTCAAAGACACCATGAAGGGAGGCAAATTCTATGTCTATCCTAAGATTTGATTTCATAATCATGAGATAGGCCTCTTCTCCCACAATTGCTATCTTACCACCGTTCTCCTCATGCTCATTCTTCAGTTCCTTGATTAACGATGTCTCGTCTGAGATGTTTTCCACGTCCGGCAGAACTACAATTTTAACCAGTCCGAATTTGAAATTCACTATGCCGCTCATCGAGGACACTGCTACAATTTCATCTTTTCCGGCAGTGTTTTTTACGATACCTTTTGCCCCATTGTTTCCCTTGCCGGCGTGAAGATAACCGTTATCCATGTAAACTGAAACCGGATCGCCTTTTTTCAAGGATTCATCGGCAATAGCCTCCCAAGTCACAATATCATCCAGTTTGGCTATGTTTTCAGAAATAAAGTCACGCATGGAATTCAGTCCGGTTTCAAGGAAATTGTATCCTTCTTTGGTTATTTCGTTGCTTTCGCTGATGTATCCTTTATTCTTGAGAATCTTGATGTGGTACTGCACACCTTGAATCGTAATGCCTATTCTCTTCGCTATTGTTGAGGGTTTATCAACCTGGTCAAACAGATTCAACAGTATCATTATCTGTGTAGTTGTACCCTGGTCAGGAAGCATTAAAAGGTAAAAGCTTGATGAACATATTATATTAATGGAGGAAATCCGAGAATTGGAAATGGCACAGGATTCAGCGGTTGAAGGATTGAAACCTGTAATCCTCAATCTTGGCAGGGAACAGTACATCCCTATACTGAACCTTCAGAGAAATCTGAACCATCTCAGGAACGAGAATCTGGTTGGTAATGTATTGATCTTTGTTGAGCATGAGGACGTCTACACCAGTGGAATTCACAGGAATCCATCTGAAGTGCTCTCAGATAACATTGAACCAATTGAGGTTGAACGTGGAGGGTCACTCACCTACCATGGTCCGGGACAGCTTGTCGTCTATTTCATTTACAATCTCAAAGAGGCAGGAATCAATGTCAGGGATCTTATCAAAACTGTTCAGGGTGCCATTTCAAGAACTCTTTCCAGATATGGTATACAGTCAGAGGGGCGGCTACACGGAGAAACTGGAGTCTGGGTAAGCGATCGGAAAATTTGTTCCATAGGCTTCGCATTAAAAGGTTTTACAACCCTTCACGGAATAGCCGTAAATGTAAACACTGATTTATCAAAATTCGATCTCATCATGCCATGTGGAATGAATCCTGCCGTGATGACCAGTGTAAATCATGAACTTCGCAGAGAAATTGAAATAGAGAGCTTCCGTTATGTACTGATGGGAGAACTTCTTTCTGCCTTGAGAATAAATGATTATATTAGATTTAATTCAATGGAAAAATTTAGGGAGTTTTCAATGAGCAATCGTTTGGGCCTGTTCCCTGAGGAACTGCTGTAAATAATAGAAAGACCCTGTTCCCTTCCCGCTTATTCCGCTCCATTTCCATCCGACAAACGGCTGTGAACCGACTATTGCTCCCGTGGTAGCTCCTCTTACCCTGTTCGCATAAATTACTCCTGCATCCACATTGTCAAAATAGTATTGTATTTCAGCCCTGTCTTCCGAGAAAATCCCTCCGGTGAGTCCATACTCAGATTTATTGATCTCATCCACGGCTTCCTTCAGGTTCTTCACTTTTAGCACTCCCAGTACAGGAAGGAACAGTTCGTTTTTGACAAGGTCGGAATCTTTTTGTACATCCTTTATCACCGTTGGCTCGACATAGAACCCGGGACGGTCAACGTGTTTTCCCCCAACAACCACCTTGCCGTACTTATGGAATTCAGGTACAAGTGCCTTGAATTTTTCGAAAGCTTCTCTGTTCACTACAGGATTCAGGAAAGTATCCCTTTTTCTGGGATCGTCAGGATGCACATCTTTTGTTCTTTCGACCAATCCCCCGACAAAACTGTCATAAACGGTTTCCTCAACGTACACAAGGGAGGTTGCACTGCATTTCTGTCCGGCAAAACCAAAACTGCCCCTGAAAACACCCTCAACAGCCTTCTTGATATCTGCCTTGGCAGTCACAATAACTGCGTCTTTTCCACCCATCTCTGTTATCACAGGTTTAGGGCGTCTTTCCTGGGCTCTTCTGAAGATATTCATTCCCACTTCTCGGGATCCAGTGAACACTATTCCTGATACCAGATCGCTTTCCACAATCTGTTTTCCCACAATACTGCCGGATCCCGAAAGAAACACCAGCACTTCCTTCGGTACTCCGCATTCGTGCATAATCCTGACCGTTAAATAGGAAGAAACTGGTATATCGCTGGAAGGCTTCAGGAGTACTGCATTGCCAACAGTCAGGGGACCAGCTACCATTCCTACAGTTATGGCATAGAAATTGAATGGAGGAATTACTGCAAAAACACCATAAGGTTTCATAACGCTAATGCTTTCTTCATTGTCATAACCCTTTCCAGTGAATCTAGCAAAACCCTGGTTTTCAATGTTATTCAGTGCATAGTATCTGAGAAAATCGATAGCCTCATCGACATCTGCCATGGCTTCAGTTCGATTCTTCCCGTTTTCGTATGCCAGAAGAGCGGAAATGTTGAATTTCTCTTCGCTGAGTCTGTCAGCCACCTTCAGCATTACCATCGATCTGTGGGTGTACCCTTTTGCATACCAGGATCTGTATGACGAGCTAAGCGTTTGAAGTGCTTTCTTCACAGTGTCAGCAGAAGAAAGTTGAAATGTTGCAAGCTCAGAACCATCGATGGGATTTATATCCTTTATTTTTTCTTTCTCAATAACATCATTTACAACAATATTCGGGTATTCCTTTCCCAGATATTTTTCTGCTTCTTTCAAGGCTTTTTCGTATAATTTATGAAATTCTTCTTCCTTTCCGGCATTCTGCATCTTAACAAAAGTCATCTCGTTTTCGAATGGCATACCCAATAATTACTGCATAATAAATAAGAGTTAGTCAGAAGGTACTCAAGCCTCTGTCAACTGCAATGCACTGTCCGTTGATTCCAAGGGCCATTTCACTGGCAAGGAATGAGCTGGTCATCGCAACCTCTATGGGTTCCAGTTCTGTCTTTTCGGAAAATTTTGTGACATTGAACGGAAATGCCTTGTAGTAAGTATCTTCTTTTCCAACACTTCCGGGAAGAATGCCGTTTACCCTGATATTGTATTTTCTCAGCATTTCAGCTCCTTTTCTGACAAGTTCCTCGATGCCGGATTTGGATACGCTGTATGCCAGATCGTTGTTTTTGAAGAGACCCCTTGATGCACCTACAAGCACGAACGATCCGCCCTTGGCTTTCAAAGATTCAGAAAAGATTTTCATAACCGAGACGTGTGTTCCCAGGTTAACTCTGATCATTTCTTCAAATTCAGATTTTCCGGGGAAGGTCCCTCTAGGTGGCTGCCATTTACCTATATTAGATATGACAAAGCTAATCGATCCATAATCTCCAATGATTTTGTCCCTGATAATCTGCAGTTCGTTCTCATTTGTCACATCTGCTTTGTAAGCCTTTATTGTAGACGATTCTACCAGACCAAAAGTGTTACCTGTTCTTGAAACGATGGCTACCTTTGCTCCGAAGTTTATGAACATTCTTACGGTCGATATTCCCTGTCCCGGACCTACTCCCAGAATAACGGCTACTTTACCCGACATAGATTCTCTGATTAAATCTACCATGTGGCTTCATTAACTTATACTAATTTAAGGTGACTGTGATTTGTTGAACTCTAAAGATTTCAAGTAATATGGAGCATTGAATCTTGAAAGTTTCAGAAGAGTTACAAATATTTTTTTGTTATCCGGAATCTGTTCAGTGTTCCGGATAAACATTTGTCTATAAGTCTAAATGGATCTTCTGCCAGGAACCTTTGGAAATGGATGTGCCATTTCTATTCTCTGGAATCCGCAGATAAATCTCACCAGCCGTTCAATCCCGATACCGAAACCGCACGACGGCTTAAGCCCGTACTTAGCGAACTCGAGAAACCACTTGAACTGTTCTTCAGTCTGTTCCTTCTTTGCGATTCTCTCCAGGATTTTCTTCATATCATATTCTCGTTCCCCACCGGAAAGTGCCTCACAGAAACCTTCCGGATAGACGAGATCCATGTCAGCAAGGATTCCCGGTTCATCAGCTTTCTCCCGATCATAAAATTCCCTTTTATCAAGTGGGATATCAATAATCCAGAACGGAGAAGATGACTTCTTGGAAAGCACATTCTCGAAATCCGGACCATACTCTTTCTCTGCATCAAGATACTTGTATTTCTTGAACGGTGTCTCCGGGACAGACAGGGTTCTCCCCAGGGATTCCAACTCTGCAGCATGAGTCTGGTTAACTTTCTTGAAAAGGCTGACAAGCATATCTTCAGCCAACTTCATCATCTGTTCTCTGGTAGCACCCTGCTGTTCAATATCAATCTGAGTAAATTCCAGGAGATGTCTTCCTGTAGATGCCTTTTCTGGCAGTTCAAGTCTTATGTTCGGTGAAAAGGTAAATATTTTCTCAAATTTCTGGACCAGCATTTGCTTGTGGAATATCATACTCTTAGTAAGGGCGTATTTTACGCCATCATAGTCGAACGACGGATCGACAACAGGATGGTTAAGCGGATCAGTCACCGTGGAGAAAATAACCGGAGGTATCTCCAGGTATCCCTTGGTCCTCAGATATTCTGACATATGTGACCTTACTGTACCATTTATTTTCAGTGCAACACCCAGTCT
>JAJZOT010000174.1 GCA_021847855.1 Thermoplasmata archaeon
ACACTGTGCCAGTCTCTCCTCTGAAAAAATATCCTCCAACCGATGAAATGTCTGATCCTCTAGTGGCTTCTATCCTGGAAGGATACTATACAAAGATTCGGGATGGCCTCAAGAAGATCATCCAAACAAAGGAAACGGAAGACTAATGGGCTATGGTTTTACGATTTGGCCTCTATTTGACCTTGAGTTTCTCATGAGAAACTCAAGCTTAAACCTACTTTCCGTCTTTAGATCGACGTAACTATTGAAATCATAATATTTTAATATTACAATATGATAATGTTAACTATGAAAAAGGTTGGGATAATAATTGATGATGGATTCCACGACCTCGAGCTCTGGTTACCTTATTACAGGTTTAAGGAAGAGGGCGTGGACTTTGATGTTTTGGCCTGGGAGGATAGGGATTATAGGGGCGTCTATGGACTGGATAGTATCAAACCAACCCAGCTGTTAGGCAACGGGAAAACTGACTATGACCTGATCTACATCCCAGGAGCTAAATCTCCAGAGAACCTACTTAAACATCCGGGGACCGTCGACCTGATCAAAAGCATGTCCTCAGCAGGCACGTCATTTGCAACGATCTGTCATGGTCCTTTGCTGCTCGGGGAGGTCGGGATGTTAGACGGCAAGGAGATCACTGGCCACCCATCGATTGAAACAGAACTCGTAAAGTGGCACGCAAAATATGTGGACAGTCCCGTTGTCAGAACTTCCAGGAATATTATATCGGGAAAGACGCATTTCCAAATCGCACAGTTCATGCCCGAAATTCTCAGAATGATAAGGGAGTGATCTCATTGAATGGTATAGGCCTCAGGACAATACTGTTCCCTGTTTTTGTGATTATCGCAATTGTTCTAGGATTGGTGCTTGCAATACACCTGCCAACCGTGACGGGCCCGGTCTCGACCTATGGAATACCACTAGGTCTCTTTTTCATGATATATCCGGCGATGACCAAGATACGAATGAATGAACTGGGAAGAAGTTTCAGGGAAGTGAAAACTATCGGCCTAATGGTGTTTCTGAATTATGCGATTGCACCCTTTCTTGTGGCAGGCCTTGGCTACTTTTTCTTCTATTTCATTTTTCATCACTTCGGATTGCTTAGCGCCACAGTAACTTCACAGGCTCTGGTAGGAATAATTCTGCTGGGTGTTGCTCCATGCATTGCAATGGTCATGGTATGGACGAATCTCGCACACGGAAACATGTCGAAGGCGGTTTCCTTCGTAGCCTGGAATTCCATTATACAGGTAATAACTACCCCGCTATTGGTCTATGTACTTGCAAGAACCTCCGTTGCTATAAGTCCTTATCTTATCCTCGAGAGTGTACTTTTGTACCTTGCTCTCCCGTTGCTCGCTGGTATCGTTACAAGGAGAGTCTTGCAGAACAGGTCCTATTTCTCCGGAGTGCTGAACACACTTGGAACTGTTCAAACAATAGCACTTCTGTTCACCATTCTTGTAATATTCTGGACCGAGGGAAGCGGCATTATTTCCGATCCTTCACTTATATGGATGGTTGGGGTTGTAATGATTGCATTTTACTTTGTCCTTTTCCATGTCGGTTATTTCGCTGCGAAAAGGACTAAATACAGCTATTCGGATTCTACAGCAATAGGGTTCACTGTTTCGGCACGAGACTTCGAGGTGAGCATAGCTATAGCAGTGGCCGCTTTCTCCTCCTATCCATACGTTGCAGTGACTACGGCTATAGGGCCGCTGCTTGAAATTCCATTAATGCTGTTTCTGGTTTGGATACAGCTTGGAAGAGAAAACAAGCACGAAGTGGTTAAGATACAGAGAGCTGAGGTGACTGCAAAATGACGGAAGATGCCAAAGCCTGTGAAATAAAGTCTATTGATCCTGTTGACGTTGATGATTATGAGGAGATCTCAGAACTTCTGGGCGTTCTGGCCAACAAAACGAGGATTGCCATCCTGTCCATCTTGCTGAAGTACGAAAGCGTGTGCGCCTGCGAGCTTCAACCCGCTCTAGGAATGCTACAGCCCACCGTAACCACGCATCTTCAGAAGCTCTATAGTGCTGGTCTCCTGAATAAAAAGAACGTCTGGAGGTATACCTATTACTCTATCAGGAAAGAATACAAAGAGCTCTTAAGAAACACACTTGAAAGCAGTAATGTAGAACCTGCTGGTATAGATTACATGGAAAAAACGGAAAAGAGAAAAATGTGAACGCGATCTGAAAACGAGAAGGGGTTTCGCAGAAAAGGGCAGGCGAAGGGAAAGTTGGCGAATTATCCGAGCATGTCAGGAACTATCTTATCCTCTGCACTTTTCTATATGGTTCTCCTCCTTAACGTATCTTTTAATCAGCACGCTGGTATCAAAATAGACGCAAGATACGTCCACACTTCATCTTTCTCGCTTCCATCTCTAACTCAATTTTTCCACCAGATCCAGCCTATTCCTATCGACATCCTCTCCACTTATGTATCCACAATCAAGGTTGAGTTCCTTGCATGGATCGTCATTGATTTCCGAGGTGGAAAGATTGTGAAGTCACTTTTCAATGCAACCACTAAGCAGTCTCACAGTGAAGCACTTCTGCATGCATGTTTATCCAACAGGAAGTTATGAGTCAAGAATACCGGGCAGGAGCAATAACTTGCATGAGGATGGACCGGTCGGGATTTGAACCCGAGGCCTCCTGCTTGCAAAGCAGGCGATCTACCGCTGATCTACCGGCCCTGTTAATACTTTGTGAACAACTCGGAAGGAGTCATTACCGACGGATTAAGCAAAGCTCTTTCCCAGCCATCACAGGGAGTTTCATGCTTTAACGACTGAAACTGCCTTTCCGGGCAGGATTTCAATCTTCGCGAGCGTGAATTAGGATTGGATACTATAATGTTTTTGCCAACTTCCGCTCGTCACCCGATAATGAGGTCCATAGCCAACATGAAAGAAACCCTGGACGATGTTTCACTCAGTTTACAAACGTTAAAGCCCAATATTCTGATGGGAGACTGTTATTTGCATGGCGGGAAATAATAAGAAGGGCAATCTGTGGAACCAATGGTATTCCTGGCAGTCGCAGTTCAACACTCCGGCAGGAATAGCAACCGGAAATGCAGTTTTTACCACTTTCATACAAAAGCAGGAGCCACTATCTCCACTGATAATTTCCGAACGTACCGGTTTTCCTCTTGAGGAAATCCGTGAACATCTTCTTTTTGCCGCAGGCAAGGGACACGCCACACTGAACGAATCCGGGCTGGTCACCGGTTACGCAGGTCTTTCCGTAGTTCCCACACGGTATTCATTTTCAGGAAATAATAAGGAGATATGGTTCTGGTGCGCCTGGGATGCCCTGAGCATACTATCACTTTTTGAATTCTCAGGCATTCTGAGAGGACCGTTATCCTCTGGAAATGAGAACATAGCACTGGAGTTCAGCGAAGGAAACATAACCACTGAAAATGAGTCACTCAGGCTCCTGGTAGTGCCTCCCGAAATAGAATCCAGCATGTGCGACGGAACCTGCTCCAGGATATCCCTGTATCGCATCCCTCTTCCACAGATGTCGGTAGATCACATATGGCTGACTGTGCCGGAAGCCATAGAATGGGGGAAAATCCTCTGGCAGCCACTTAAATCCGGACAGCATTGAATCAGATCCATTTTATGACTAACATATTTATAGGCTCCGGTAAATTTGCCACTGAATGTTCCTGGTAAAGATCGGCGGCAGTGTAATAACGAACAAATCCAAGTACAGGGTATTCAGGGAGAAGAAAACCTCTGAGATAATAGACAACCTGAGTAAGACGGGTGAGCCCTTCGCTCTCGTACATGGTGGCGGCTCCTTCGGGCACCTCAAGGCAAAAGAATACTCTCTGCCCGGTCCCTTGACAAAAGAATCCGCCACAGGTTTCTCGATAGTTCACAGGGACATGGTCGATCTGAGTCAGAAGGTTGTAAAGATCATGGTACGCACCGGATTAAACGGGATTAGCATTCCTCCAGCATTTACCATTACTGGTGACTCCCTGAGGACAGATATTTTCCAGGATTACTTTGACAGGGGGTTCATACCCGTCACTTTCGGCGACACATACATCCGAAACAATCGTGTTGAAATCATATCCGGAGATGATCTCGTGTTACAGCTGGCTGCAAAGCTCAAGCCAGATCACGTGATTTTTCTCACTGATGTGGACGGAATATATGACAGGAACCCGAAGAAGTACAGAGACGCAATACTGCTCAGGAGCCTTGCAGTGGAAGCGAAATTCGAAATGCACGGAACCGACGTTACCGGTGGAATGGAGAACAAAGTCAGGGTAATGAAGAAGATCAGCGAACTTGGTGCCACAGTTTATCTCCTTAATGGGAATATATCGTCAAGACTCCACGAAATAGGCACTGATCGATTCATAGGAACAGTGATAAAATGATTGAAAACAGAAAGGAGGATCACATAAGAATCGCAGAAAGCGAGAATGTCGAAACCGATCACAACTACTGGGATGACATACAGTTAATCCATCAGCCGCTTCCGGAAATAGATTTTGACTCCATTGACACCCGGGTAAGATTCATAAATCATGAAATCAACTTCCCGATGGTCATTTCATCAATGACTGGAGGAACCGATCTGGCAAAGAAGATCAACTATAATCTTGCGACTGCAGCAGAAAAATTCGGTATACCGATGGGCGTCGGGAGCATGAGGGCTGCTGTGGAAAAACGTGATCTTGCCGACACGTTCTCGGTCATACTGGAGAGAAAGGTTCCGGTGAGGATCGCAAACGTCGGTGCTCCGCAATTAATAAATCAGGC
>JAJZOT010000175.1 GCA_021847855.1 Thermoplasmata archaeon
GACAGGAGAGTGGAATACTCTGAATCCAAAAGCTTCGACGAGGAACCTGTTATTATGAATTTTGCCTCCCCCTTTTCTGCCAGTCCCCTTACAAAACGTTCCCAGCCATCAACCTCCTGCGCCTCATCTATTATTATTATGGCACTTTTGTCAGGATTGATTTTTTCTCTATACGCACGATACATTTCCAGCAGCAGGCGGTAGTTTCTTTCTATTAAGCGCTCATCCTCCAGATTTATTATAAGAACGCGCTCTTTTGGAAACCCATTGCTGATAAGCCTCCTGGCAGACTGTTTCGCTATGAAAGACTTCCCCGAATGTCTGATTCCGGTTTCAATAACAACGGGTATTTCTGTCTCGCTGATCAGTGATGTTATTCTATTGACATAAAACTCCCGTGAAATCCCGGTATCCGGATCATGCTTCCAGAAGTTCCACGTATCCAGGACTGTGAGAATGTCTTCATCTTTCATATAATACTGAATTGTTTTACAAGCTATAAATTATTTGTATTTCATTACAAAAGCAAATACATTTGTATCTAATTACAAACGACCCAAGTATTATGGATTCAGTCTGCTGAACCTGAGTTTTGTGAATTGATAACCCTGCTTTTTGACCACTATTATTCACTACGTTCTTCGGGCCGTAATTATCAAAGGTTCACCGAAGCATGTAAATGCTGTGTAGTGTGCAACTATGCTCTACGACATTCATAAGAAAAATCAAGACAAAATCTTGAAACATACCACTGAGGATAATGGAAGCATCGAATCTTTACACAGTTCGACAAAGACCGACTATATCTGCCCAAACAAATTCGCCGACATTTATGAAGCGGGGAAGATGGTGGAATACATGAAATTCCTTGCCAGCGCAAAGAGGAAAACAGAAAAATTCGAGAATAAAATAAAGGAGGTTGAGGTGAATGGAATCTAGAACGGGGGAAAAGTGTTCCAAATTTTGCTGGAGCAGCAGATCAACAAAAATATTTCGTATTTACTATCGACAATAAGATAAATAACCTGATTGTTAAAGTAAATAGCTTAACATACTTACGTAAAATATACATTGGTTAAAGGAGGAAGTTATGAGCAGGCAGAATATAAGCAAGAATGACTCTGGAGTTGCCTACGCGTCTTACTGTCTGATTAAAAATTACAAAGATTCCAATGGCTTTCCACCCAGTGGTTTGTACTTTAACAAAGCCATGTCATACGTTCACTCTAAAATCCGGGAGAAGGGCAGGAACATTATGCTCCCTCATTGCTGGTACAGATGGGGAGATGAGGTAGTCAGGTACTACATGCCACGAGAAATAGTATGGACTCATGAAGAAGCGGGTTACACCAAAGTGGACTGGACGGGGGGACCACCTTCTCTTGGAGATGATAAATTAATGGCTGAACTCGAAGTTCTTACCAATGAATTTCTCAGTAAATATCCTGTGAAAAATAATGGCTGGTACGAAGAGTTGCTTGCAGATCACTATGATGGGGCGCCATTCGAATTTCAGAAGGCCTACAAGAATTGCAGAGACTTATTGTTTGACAGAACCAGGTCAAATGATAATGAGGTAAACTGTGCAAACGATACATTAGTAAAAGTCTTCAAGACTGCACTTTCAACTTTTCCCAAAGATAAACTGTTTCTGCCGGTCAGGGATTTTATTCCTGCATTTCTAAAGCTCATAAGCTATCCCTTGACCGGGGCAGGAGAAGATCTCTTCACAGCCAACGACATTTCTGAGGAATTCTGGTACTGGTTTTCGTATTACTTGAGAGTTCACCCCCATGCTCATGAAAATATTGAGGAAGAAACAGTGAGCTACTGGAAATCAGAACTTGAGAATGAAACCCGGCGGTACTACAGAAATTTCAATGACCATGTGGCCCGGCTCTCAAACAAATATAAGGAAATTTCTGAAGATGGCTTACTGGTTCCGCATTTGAATGAGGGGCTGAAGAGAATGCAAGACTGGGAAGAGAGCATGAAGGACTTCGATGTAGAGGGCCTGGACGACTTCCTGGCAGATAAAGTCATTCTCGGAAAGAGTTCCGACAGTTAGGAGGCGTCCTCTTGTCTTCTCCACCCATTGTTATAGATACCTGCTCGTTCAGAGATCGTGATTTTGTGAGCGGATTTGCTTTTTACCACTGTCGAAAAATCATCTCTTCAATAACTTATGCAGAAATGCAGTTGTTCTTCATATACAAAAAACATAGAAATAGTAGTCACTTTGATAATATTCTGCATGATGCTGGCATAGAAGTCCAGAATTATTCTAAAGGCAATGGACTGGTAACAGCAAATTTTGGCGGAAACATGGGCAGCTTCTCCAAACAGTTTCGGGATTATGCAATCGCATCTCATGCCCACCTGCCACCATGGATTGTTATAACAAATAACATCAAAGATTTTGCATTCCTTGCAGAGCGTGTAATGGAACCTGCAGAATTCAGGCGCGATTACATGTAAATGAATCGATGTAATCATCCTTAATAGCCAATATGTAAACTACGATTTAGGACCAAACATGATCATAGATATAGAATTGCAGAGCAGACCACCCCGATATATAAGACGGGTAAGCAACATGAGTACAGTAGATAAATGGACCCGATTGGCTTGTATAGATGCCGCAAGAAAGCTTCCTTATTACTCCCTTTTTTTGAGTCCTGATAAGAAAAGCCGGACATATTCGTCCGAGGAGAAGAATCGGGATACTTCCGAGACGCTAAATGCGGGTAATTTGGAGGTAATAGCAAGAAATTCACTTTCCTTCAAATCTTCTCACATGCCAGTAATGCTATCATTTATGATAATATTATCAATGCCATGTAGGATCGCAATCGCCTTAATTTTACAATTGTGTCCAGTAACGTCCTCTCTTTCACTGATTACGAATTTCCCGCCTAAACTACGGAAATTGTAACCTACTTCGGTTGAAGGAAATGATTCCATATCCACGGGCTGTCAGGGAAAGTCGTCTTCATAATTCTTATAGTTCTTGATTTCTTTGTTGCACGTTTCAATGGAGAAGTCCTCGGAATCAAAATCTTCACCCAGCCATGTGAGGGTTTCTTCCCGTTCCTCGTGATTCCTGTCCTTTATTATGCTGAGCATTTCGCTGTACCCGTATATGCCACCGGAATCCTCAGCGGGACCGCGCCGTCTTCCTCCGGTACATGCAGGAAGTTTGACTGCCGGGTCTCGAGGCAGTATTTTCTCAAGGAGTACATCGATTTCCCAGTTGTCGCCAAAATCGTATGTATAATGAAACGTGTCGCCTGCATTTACATGAATATCATGAATCCGGGTTTTTCTGGAATTCCGGGCCGGGATGTCAGAATCGTCCTCTCCCAGGTCCGGGTCATTATACAGTTCACCACGAACGTCAAACTCATACAGGTGATAATTAAGCCACCCCATGGTTGCCTGTATCATCAGATGCAGGTCGTGTAAAGTGGTGTTGCCGGGTATCAGGATTCTTCTCCATATTGGGGGTCGGATACCTTTCAGTGTTATTTTAAGCTGAAACGTGGAATTTCTGGCCATTGTCGAAGATTTGCCTGTTCCCTGCTTTTTCTTTCCTGCGACGGTTCTTGCTCCGGGAGGCGTCTTTGGACTGAATTGAATTTCTTGCGGTAATTTCCTGACTGCATTATTCGACAGGTCATTGAGAAGGTTTTCAAGGATTTCGCCTCTGAAACTCGTTGGAACGGCAGCAATCACCATATTTTCCTTGATCAGAATGTGGCCAAACGGTACGGAGAAAGTCACAGCATCACTCTTTTTGCCCACGCTGATAAAAAGTTCAGCTATTTTGCCAGACTTTGCACGCATTGAATGCGTTATTTCAATTGTCTTTCCATCGGATTCATTCTGAGCTGCGAAGTCTTCACTATATATCTCAAGAAGCTCGTCGTACCCTTCCTTGCTGTTTATGGCATAAACCTCAGTGCTGATTTCCGCCTTCGCTTTCTTTTTTGCGGGTATCTGTGTATAAATACTATCCGGCAGTTCCATTTCAGATAATATTTCCATTGCTTCCACAAGTTTTTTGTTATCGCCTGTCAGGCAAATGTTGAAAGCCCGCTGTACGAGATATGAAATAAAAAGCTGGAAATCTTTATTCTTGAGATCGTGGTCACGTGAGTCTGCCCTATCTTTCTCGATCAAATCGGAGGCCCATTTCGGTATTCTGCCCTGCTTTTCTTCGTCGGTGGAAACAGGTGCGTCGTCAGTGAATATCAAATAATTGACATATGCAAAGCACTTTTCTGTAATTTCCTCAATAGTCTCATCGCTGAGATTCAACTTTTCCGAAAACGAGATAGAATACCGAAAAACGTTTCTGGTCATTTTCTCTCGTAAAAATATGGTATGGCAATACTTTATTCTTTTCTTTGGAATTGACTGGAGTTCCTCCTGCAGTGAGAACTTCTGATCGTCCTTCCTCAGCAATAGCACTATCGTCATAATCCTGAAGTTCCTGATACATAGTCCCTCACTTATTTTTGAGCTTACTTGCTTAATTCTCTGCTGCTAGGGGAGACTATAACATAGTAGCGTCATAAGCAGTTAATGTGGTTTGAATATCTTGCAGTTTAGCTCACCAGCTTTCTCACTAGGAGGTGTCTGAAAAGGTAAGGCGGCATGTGAATGAAAAATGATGTCAGCGGAACAATGGAAGGACATTTCTATGATTATGTTCTCCTGACGAGTCTTCCTCTTGTTATCACCAACTGAATCTTGATTCACTTTCATACAAGGCGAATTCCTGTAACTTCCCCAATTTTA
>JAJZOT010000176.1 GCA_021847855.1 Thermoplasmata archaeon
AGAGGGCGGTGAACTCCCTCAAGTACCTGTCCCAGTTCATGCCGGTGGAGAGGCCTTCAAAGGAGGACGTAGAAAAATACGTCCGGTTCGCAAGGAGGAAGGGAAACATCAACAAGACCATAGAGAACCACCTTGCCGCACTCATACACTACAACCAGATGATGGGCGTTGAGGTCTGGACCCCAAAACTAAGGAAAGAGCTCACCGAGCAGCAGTACGTTGCGACAAAGGAGGATCTGGAAAATATATTCAAGTACATATCATCCGTTCCCAGCAGGGAATATTCCCACCTGCTGAAGGCGATATTCCTCACCGCCGCTTCTACCGGCGCAAGAATCGGGGAGATTGCGCGGATAAACACCGACGACCTGAAGGAGGACGGCATCTACATCAGGGCCGAGAAGAGGGAGAAGAACAGGATAGTCGGGGTTGCCCCGGAGGTCCTCCAGTACCTGAGGGATTACAGGGATCACTACCGCCTCACGCCTACTGACAGGACGGACAAGGGTCTCTTTGTCTGGTACCACAGGCTTGGAAAGGGACGCACGGTAACCATGAGGTACACGAAAGACAGCCTCAGGAACCTCATCAGGGAGAGGGCAAGGGATGCGGGTTGCAGCAACGTGAATTCGCACAGCCTCAGGCGTTTCGCAGCCACGGAACTTTTCAGGAGCGGCGCCGACTTCAGGAGGGTGCAGTTCCACCTGGGTCATGCCGACCCGAAAAGTACAATGCCATATGTCCTCCTCATAGACGAACTTGAGGCAAGGAAGAACGGTGAGCTTCTCAGGCCATTTTTTCGCAGGTTTGTTGAGGAAAACATGAGAACTGGACATGGTGAAATCAATACGGGATCTACAGGGATGGATTCGCATCCACTTCTCGAGGCAGAAATTCAATGTGCCGGGAGTGAAATGAAAAACTGTACCCATGTCGATTTGAGTAAAAAAAGTGAGGATTTTCCGAAACCCGTAAATTTTGGAAACACACAGGAAACACAGTCCACAGTTCCTGCAGAAACAATAACAAAGGAGGTGAAGAGGGTGCGCGGGCATGCCATATCCGAAGCGAATATAGCGCGGGGAGAGGGATTCGAACCCTCGCTCTCATTGAGAAACAGCTTAGCAGGCTGCCGCCGTACCGCTGGGCCATCCCCGCCTAGGAGCTAAATCTATCCTGGAGATCGTTAGCAACCTGTTCAAGAACTTCCTCAAAATCTTCATTTTCCAGTGTAAGAACTTCTCCGGTTGGCAAAAAAATCTTAGCGTAATACATCTCCCCGTCTTTGGAAATTTCTACCTCTGCCAATTTATCTCCCATAATATCAAACCGTAAATTGCTAGCGGTATATTATATTTTCATAGAATATGGGATGCGGAAGGCGAGTTAACATGACACACAAAATCGATACATTATTCTTTTACCATAACATCATTGTTCATGTATAACACAGAAGAAAAAACTGTTGATAGGGAATTCATAATAGAAAACGCAAAGAGGCTCATCCCCATTAAATCTATTTCTCCGGAATCCGGTGGGGAAGGAGAATCCAAAAGGGCAGATGAAATATGTAAAATTCTTGAGGAATTGGGTCATCCCGATTACAAAAGATATGAAATAACCGATAAAAACGGAACAGTCAGGCCAAGTGTCATTCTCAAAGTTGGAAACAGAGAAAAGACACTCTGGATAATATCGCACATAGACACCGTTCCTGTTGGGGAGATTGACCTGTGGAAGCACAAACCATTTGAAGCCACAGTTGAGGGCAACAGAATCTACGGGAGAGGTTCTTCTGACGATGGGCAGGCTGTCCTTCTTTCAATGCTTCTTTTAAAGAATCTCGAAAGGGAGAAACTGAAGTACAATCTTGGACTTGCTTTTGTGGCTGATGAGGAAGTTGGAAGCAAGTATGGAATCAGCTTTCTTCTGGAAAAGGAGATATTCGGAAAGAATGATCTCTTCCTGGTCCCCGATGCAGGAACTGAAGATGGACTGGAAATAGAAATTGCAGAAAAGAGCATACTCTGGATCAAATTCAAGATAACAGGAAAGCAGTATCATGCAAGTATGCCTTCAGAGGCAATAAATGCAAATCGGGAAACCATGAAGTTCATTCTGGAGCTGGATAAAATGCTTCACGAAAGATATGCTGAAACCTCAGAAATATTTGATCCACCATATTCCACATTCGAACCCACCAAGCATGAAAAAAATGTTGACAATGTGAACACAATTCCTGGTGTTGAGATTCAGTATATGGATTGCAGGATTCTTCCAAAATATGATCTTGATTTTGTCATGGACGACATAGACAACCTCATAAAGGATTTCCATAAGAAGAGTAGCGCAAGAGTGTCATACTCACTTTTCCAGAAAGAGCAGGCTCCTATGCCAACGGACGAAAACTCACCTGTGGTTAAAGAGCTTAAAGCCGCATTGAGGAAGGTCAAGGGCAAGGAACCGAGGGTCGTGGGAATTGGGGGCGGAACCTGCGCAGCTTTCTTCAGGAGAAAGGGGATGGATGCTGCAGTATGGAGCACCACTGTTAAAGAGGTTGCCCATCAGCCCGATGAATACTGCATAATAGATCACATATTGCAGGATCAGGCAGTCATCGAGGAGATGATATATTCCAGATAGTTCATGCATCCTCGTCTGTTTTGGCAAGATCACGGATCCTGTTGACTCCGTCGATCTCGTTTATTATTTCTGACACACTTTCAGGTACATCCTTTTTCCAGTCTTTGCCTTCTATCATTTTTTCCCTGATCCTTGTTCCAGACCAGAAGTCCCTGTTTATAAGGCCCATGGACGTGACTTCGTAACCTTTTTCAAGGAATAATCTCCTGACAAGAGAGTTGTTGGTGTAAACCCGGTTGAATCTTGGTGTGAGTGATTCTACGTGTGCAACCCATAATGGATTTGAATTGACATCCTCAATAGGCACAAGATAATAGTCGTAGATGCTTTCTTTCTCAAGGGTTGTTGATATCATCAGATGTCTTTCACCGGCAGTGAAAGGATCTTTCAGTGTGTGTGAATACTGGGCACTCCCAATACCAATGATGACAGATGAGTTTTCCTTCAGTATGGATCTTATAACCTCGAGATGACCATTATGGAATGGCTGGAATCTTCCCACCACAAATGCTCTTGTCATAGTTTACAGTGCTCCTTCAGATTGTCCTGATTGATATCCTGACCTGATCCCCATCTATGTCCCATTCCTTACCATTGTCAATTTTACTGGTCTTTATGCTTGATGAAAGAGTTTCATTTTCGATCATGCCCCTGAAATATTTCAGGCTCTTTTCCTGTTTCTCCCCATCTGATATTACAGTTTCAATTCTTGCATCGTAGGGAAGATTTGCTTCCTTTCGCATTACCTGTATTCTTCTTATTATTTCTCGTGCAAAACCTTCCGCTTCAAGTTCTTCATCCATTTCAAGGTTTATGAATACCTCCATGCCGGATTTGTCGTCCCTGGTGTATGCATAGCCCTCTTTTGGTGTTTTTATAATTTTCAGGAGCTCCTCGTTTAACATCTCCCCTTCAACCATTACCTTTCCATCCTTCAGGAAAGTCTCAATAAGGCTTCCGTCGTTCTCCACGATCTCCTTTACACGATTCGTATTTCCTCTCAAAATCGGGGCGGCTTTCTGGAGAACAAGGGTAAGTTTCGTATCAATGGGTTTTTCACTCTCACCTATTATTTTCAGATCTCTTGCATTCATCTCAGGTTCCAGTATCTCCAGTAGAGCCCTGTCCATGCCTTCCGGTGTGCTTATGAGGACCTCCTTCAGGGGCTGCCTGTTCTTTATGTTGCTCTCCTGTCTCACCCTTCTCAGAAGTTCCAGGGAAACATATGCATTTTCAAGAGAACTTTCAAGATCCTTCTTGATTAGTGACACATCTGGTTCAGGATACTTCTGGAAATGTATGCTTTCCTTTAAGTCCCATATTTTTCTGTACAGGTAATCTGAATAAAATGGAGCCACCGGAGCAAGCATTTTCAGAATCGTATCAAGTGAGTATACAAGGGTGGAATATGCAGCTTTTTTCTCCTGGTTAAAATCCTCAGACCAAAATCTCTTCCTTGAAAGCCTCAGGTAAAAATTGGAGAAACGGTCTATCAGTTCTTCTATATCATGAAGAGCCAGGTGAATGTCAAAGTTGTCCATGTTCTTCCTCACGGATTCAACTGTGGAATTGACCCTTGAGAGAAGCCACAGATCCAGCATATTATCTGATCTCAGGAGTCCGGTATATCTGTATCCATCCAGGTTTGCATTCGATGCAAAGAATGAGTATATGTTCGAAAGGGTCCCCAAAATCTTTCTGGAGGTATCCCTTATGAATTTTTTATCAAGCATTTTTGGTTTCCATGGTGCCCCCTGGAAGAAGAAAAGCCTGGCTGGATCTGCTCCAAACTCGGTTACAAGATCGAGAGCGTATACGGAATTCCCCTTGCTCTTGCTCATTTTCCTTCCCTGCTCATCCAGGATGAAATCTATGGTGAAGGCGTTTTTATAAGCATTTTTCTCAAATAGAAGCGAGGATATTACATGCATTGTGTAGAACCAGCCCCTTGTCTGATCAATGGCTTCGGTTATGAAGTCAACAGGAACTGAAGTTTCCGGAACGAATTCCTGGTTGAACGGGTAGTGCTCTGCAGCATATGGAGCACTTCCAGAATCGAACCATGTGTCTATAACATAAGGTTCACGCTTCATTTCTGCACCGCATTCACCGCATTT
>JAJZOT010000177.1 GCA_021847855.1 Thermoplasmata archaeon
TTCACAATTTAAGACTTTTCAAGTTAAGAAAGCGAACTAAATTTTTTCATAACCGCACGATGCTGTAAATATGGAAAATGGCAAGATAACCTTTTACGAGGCACTTATGCAAGGACTTTCCTCAGCTGGTCCAGTATTGAATCTCGTCGCACTATTTCCCATAGTCTTGGGCATCATGGGGCACTGGTCATTTCTGGCTCTTATGTTATCAACATTAGTAGGAGCTTTTACTGTTTTTACTGGGTATTCCTTTTCAAGAGTTATGTCAACGAATGGCGGGTACTACAGTTACGTAGGACGCACGTTCGGAAAAGGTGCAGGAATATTCACGGCGATTCTTTATCTAACATACAGCTTCATGGCGTTTCCTTCAATAGTTCTCTTTTTGAATTTCTTTGTGGACACCTTTGTCCCTGCACATCTTTCTGGGAATCTATTCTTTAATGTTGGCTTCTCATCAGTAATTTCACTCTACCTTATCCTCATAGTTTTTCGTGGCTTGAGAATAACTATGCGTTACATCTTAGTTTCTGGTATCATAGAAATTGGTTTTATTATTGGCTTATCTGTATTCATGGCATTAAGTGGAACTCCACACAACGTACTGAAATACAGCTTTTCCAGCAATTCACTGTTTTCTGCACTTCCTTTTGGTATTCTGGCTTTTGCCGGCATAGGGTCATCCATATTCCTGTCGGAAAACACAAAGGACTGGAAACGCAATACACACAGATCGGTCTTATACGCGTATCTCCTGCTTTCAGCCCTCATGCTTGCACCGGTCTTTATTATCTCAGTATTTTTTTCTTCAGCAGGTATTGCCGCCTTCACTGTGAATCCTTTAAGTTTGTTCTACGGGTTGCCGTCATCACTGGGTCTATTTGGGGAATTACTTTTCTCTGTAATTGCCATAAACAGTGCCCTCAATCTCTCAGCTGCTTATCTGAATGCTTTCAGAAATTCGTTCACAAAAGTTCTGGAAGATGGAATCATTATTGCAGTGAAGGGTACAAGAACAACCCTGCGCATGGTGGCCGTAACAATAATGGTGATAACAATAACACTTTCTGCCATTGCAAATTTGACGCAGGATTTGTATTACTATTTCATCGTAGTTACCGGAATAGTCAGCATATTGTTTCTGACAGTTCACACGATTTCAAACTTTGCCCTTATCAGATATCTGAAGTCGGCGGGATCTTACCTGTCAATGCCCATTCCAATGGTATCAATCCTGTCGTTCGTGTTTATAATCTTTGAAAGCATAATACTATCGAATTCTGTCGCACACACATCCGCAGTTATAAGCATCATGCTGATATTCATCGCTTTCTGCATCGTTTTGTTTGTGCGGGTACGAACAGGAAAATATTACTCTGATATCAACTTTAATGTGGAAATGTAATGATCTCCTATCGAAGCTGATGCAGAAGGGCCATGTAATCCTCTCCTGTATTTACATTATAGATCATATTTTCATTACAATCATAATTTTCGTGACTCAATACTTCCCCTGCCCCCGGTAATTTCCGATAAATGCTGATCCCTAGCGGCATGGAATTATGGATTAGTGTAACCAGGTCCGCCGGCGAGGAGGTGAAAAAATCAATAAATTTGCTTAACACTCGGGCGTCACCGAGAAATATGTCACCCGGCAGAACAAGGCAGGGGAATTTATTTATGGATGTAAGACAGGTTCGCACCGCTTCTACAAAGTTATTTCCTGGCTCCATGAGAAGTTTATATTCTTTTTTCCTGGAAACTTCCACAACTGTGGGACTATTATTGCTTGAACAAACAAAGATATTCCCAGAAAATTCTGACACCTGCGACATGAGTCTTTCGAGTAGTGTTTCGCCTTTAACTTCAACGAGGGTCTTATCAGGTCTTCCAAATCTCGTCCCTTTTCCGCCTGCCATAATTATTACACTTTTCAGTATCGTCGAAGGTCCTCCCTGCATCTTCTCTAAGTACCACACTCTTTGCCATAATATTTATGTATTGGGGGATAATGAGGCAATTAGTCAGTTCGGGGAGCTTCGTATGAGGCTGAGAGGATCAAATGATCGACCCTTAGAACCTGATCCAGGTAATGCTGGCGGAGGGAATGAAATGTGTATAACAAGCGTTTTTCGTAGAGTTATCGTGTTAGCAATTTGGATTAGCAGCAGATTATTTGCTGGAGGTGTATTTATTGCATTCCAGTAAACAAAGATCAATTTTGGTTTCGACCACTTCAAGTTTCTTTATGTGGGGAATTATAGCAACAATAGGGCCGCTTTCTCTCTCATTCCCTTTCCTGAGCAGCGTTTCACTACAGACAAAGACACTGGTTCTCGCCATCGGTCCGATTGTCATAATGCTAGGGAATCTCATAATGGGGATTATGGCGGATAAGATTGGCAGGAAAAGAGTGTTTATTGCCACCATGATTTCTTACGGTTTTGGGATAATTTTCCTGGTTTTCGCTTCCAATCTTATCCTTCTCCTTATCGGGTTAATCCTCTCCGAATTCGGAGTCGGAGGCGAGGAACCGTCCGGGCTTTCACTGATTTCAGAGGATTTCTCATTCGCTGAAAGATCCAAGCTCCTGACGTTCGTTGCAAATTTCAATAACATAGGTTCTGCATTCATGTCCGGAATATTCCTGATAGAAGCTACACTTGAATCGCGCCTGAGTCCAGTGCTGAACCATATTTTCATTGGAATGTCCGGTTCTGGAGATCTCTCCTTCAGGTTCATTCTTCTTGTATCTGCTACAATACTGGTCTTTCTCATGATATATTCACGGATTTTGCTTCCTGAGTCGTACAGATGGCTTCGGGTTATGGGCAAGGAAAACGAGGCGGAACAGGAGAAATCAAAACTTATTATCCAGGGGAAGGAAGAATATGTTAAACAGCCTTCTTATCTGTTCAGTGTGGCTATACTAATGGTGATGGGTGTATCACAGTACCTGACATTTGGCCTGATGGCGTACATAATAGGCCCTTATAATTTTCCGAACAATTATCCAGTCCTCATCTTTGTTGCCCTTCTAGGTGCATCGGTGGCTGGTTTTGCAGCCATGTTCCTGATTAACAGGGGAAGGAGAAATTTCACGTTGTTATCATTTCTGGGCGGCGCAATATCGATGGTCGTTATTCTTGCATTCAACACAATGTTAGCCAATATGGTGGTATTCCTCCCACTTCTATTCGTCAACATGATATTCAGCGAATTTGCATGGGCATCCAGAACAACGCTCGAACCGGAACTTGTTCCTACAAGAATAAGATCGACTTCAATAGGAATCATTCGGCTGGCTCCAATGGCAGCTTACGTCATATCTGTTTACCTAACCGCTATGCTGGGCATCTTCGATTTCATTCTTCTCAATCTTGGCCTCTGGGTCATTGGGTTTATCGCTGCACTGATCTGGTACATAGTCGGCATAGAGACCAGAAATGTGAATATTGATTATGGAAAGGAACCTTCATAATCACGAAAGCGGTCTAGCGTAATCCGATTAAACGAATAGCATAAGAGTCAGTAAAATCAGCAAGAATACTGGGCGGATAAATTCTCCGATAAAGCCCAGTATGTCTCCATTCAAGCCTCCAAAAATTTTGATCAGACGATTTTTTACAATGAGAAGAACGATTAGTGAAAAAAAAGCTGTTATGATAATCATTCGATTAAAGAACAGACTCACCAGTATCAGGATTCCAAAATTAATTACGTAGGGAATACCTCCAGCATCAGCTGACATTGTTTTAAACTTCGTGAAAAGACCAGCCTGAAAGAGGCCGGGTGCATTTCTCACCATGATTGGGTAGGATGATTTTACCAGAATCTCTGCAGATAAAATGGCGGAAAAACCAATGATCTGTGAATAAGCAGTCAAGGAACTGAAGGTAAGCAGATATATTACAAAAGCAGAGCCAAATCCACCCGCCCCCAGATAGTGATCCTTGAGTATCTCAAGTCTCCTCTCCGGTGATCCGCGAAACATGAGTGCATCTCCGGTGTCAAGCACTCCGTCCATGTGGTTAAACCCTGTTATGATAAGTATTGAACTGAGTGCAATCGAGGCAGCGATAATGTGCCCGAGATAGGGTAAAGTGAAAAAGAAGACAAGTCCCGAGATCACGCCGGTAATTAAGCCCACCACTCCTAGGTAATATATCATACTGGAGTTGAATTCATAACATCGACACGGTATGGTGGTGAAGAACGAAAGCGCACATCGGAATCCTTTTTTTCCAGTATACGACACTTATATTTCCTGCTGATATAGATGTATTCTCCGTTAAATTGTCTTTCGGAATGTCACAGCTAATTATTCTTGTAAACAGACAGAAAAAAATTGCCTTTGAAGTTACTAATTTATTGATCTGTTGAGGGATGGAACGAATGCACGACATTTCACAGCTTATTTCCAACATTTTTAGAAATTCTATGGACAAACCAAACTTTTTTAATGATCTTTCTTTAGCTATAATAAAATGAGTAAAAGGCTAAGGTTGTTAGTTATCTTGGCTGTTGCGTTTATGATCATAATTTCAACAGCGATATATTTGCAATTATCTACGAATAGGTTGGAAGTTGTGAATGTTTATGTAACTACGGCAAATGATACTATCAAGCAAGGTGAAGCACTCCCAATAAACATGAGCATAGTTATTTCAAACGCATCTGGGGGTTTCAACATCGATGGAAGTACTTACCTGAAAGGACTCTTTGTGT
>JAJZOT010000007.1 GCA_021847855.1 Thermoplasmata archaeon
GATATGAAGTTAAAGGGACACCAGCCAGCCTCAGCAGATCTTTCTGTCTCTGTGTCAGTTCCGGCTGGAATTTCTTCACGATCTTTCCTCCTGCCTCGATCCAGTTCAACTGTACCAGGGAGAAGTCCCTAAGTACCCTGTTAACTGTCGGCTATTCGCATGATATGAATTCCTGGCATATCTGTATGGATTTTCTAAAAAAGTACTGCTGTTGGGTTTAAAAATCAGTAATACAAGCTTGTCGTGAAATTATTTCGTTGAGAAATTATCCAAACATACAGGGAAAAGATCTAAAACTATCCTGCCATAGTGTAAGAATTTAATGTAAAAAAATTTATAATTAAACAATGATAACTCACATATGAAAACAATTGCTGTGGAGGATTCCACATATTCTAAGCTGTCAAAACTAAAGTTTACTCTGAATAGAATGAGGGGGACATCCTTAACATTCAGCGAATTGTTAGAAGATACCATAAGAAAACCGCTTGGTATCTTATTGATCAATACCACCCTGAGAGAGGCACTTAAATCTCTGGTTAAATATCTTTCACAGGATGAGAGTATCCTCGGGGTCATTCTTTTTGGGTCAGTCGTTAAGAACACCTCTCATGCAATTAGCGATGTTGATCTTTTTATTTTAGTTAGAGACGCTGATTCAAGAACATTCGATCACGTGGAGAGTTCTATCAGGAAAACTGAAATCGAATTCTTCGATCGCCTCGTGAGGAGCAAACTCCCTGTACATTTCGCTCCATTTATATGCAGTCCGGACAAACGTGATTATGTGAGACCTATATTCTTTGATATAGCAGATAGTGGGGTGATACTTTTTGATCGCAATTCCGATGCGTCTGAGTTTATTGATAAATATCTTTCACTGCCACACAACAGAAAATATACGGAGAATGGGGAGGTATTGACATGGTAAACATGCACCTGGCCGAAAGAGCGCTTGCAGATGCCGAAGAATGGTTACAATCCGCGGAAAAGCTGAGGGAGATCGGCGCAGGCCCAAAGATACTGTATTCACTTGAAATGGGAGTGGAATTGGGTGTTAAGGCACTTTTGCTTTACCACGGAATAGATTTTCCCAAGACACACAACGTATTGAACACGAAATGGAAAATATGAACTCCAATACGTGGGTATTTGGTGACATGTAGTGAGCTAACGTTGAATTTCAGTGCATGCGTTTTACTATGGTCTCTGCTGTCTTTCTGTCAATTTTGCCTTCCATGATCATTTCACTGACCACTGCGTCCACTTCCTCTGGTCTTGCACCAGCCTCAAGTGCAATATTCCTGGCATGGAGGGACATATGTCCCCTCTGTATCCCCTCGTCACACAATGCCCTTAAGGCAGCAAAGTTCTGAGCCAGGCCAACCGCTGCAAGAACGTTGGCGAGATCAGTGGAATTTTCTACTCCAAGTATCTTTCTTGAAATTTTTGCCTTTTCCACAGTACCTGTTGTACCGCCTACGGTACCCACCGCAAGCGGAATTTCAATGCTTCCAACAAGATCTCCATTCCGGTCTTCCTCAAATTTCGTCAGAGATAGATTTCCTGTCACATGCCCGTAAGTGTGGGCATTAGCCTCAACGGATCTCCAGTCATTCATGGTAGCAAGTATAACAGCATCTATGCCGTTCATTATGCCCTTGTTGTGGGTGGCAGCCCTGTATGGATCAATATTTGCCAGTTCACAAGCCCTTACTATGTTCCTTACAATTTGCGTCCCACCAATAAGTTCTTTCGGAAACGTTGCCCTGGATCTGGATACTCTCCTTACAGAGAGGTTGCTGAGTATCCTGAGAACACTTCTCCCTCCAGTAATATCCTCCACTATGGGTGCCACATGTTCACACATTGAATTGACAACGTTTGCACCCATTGCATCTCTCACATCAACAAATATGTGAACAACGATCATGTCGTCAATTCCTTCAAATGTCCTTATTTCCATGTCTACTGCACCAGCAGATAGCCTGGAAAGTGTCTGGCTTCTTGTATTGCTCTCCCTGAGTATTGCCTCCTTCTTCAGCATTAGCGATTGAATGGCACTTTCCCTTGACGGAATATTAACGATCTGAATCTGGCCAATCATAACCGGTCCTGAGGACTCTGATCTGAACCCACCTCTTTCTCTGGCAATCCTGGCAGCGTTTGAGCATGCCGCTATAACAGAAGGCTCCTCTACCGCCATAGGGACAAGGTATTCTTTTCCGTTTACGATGAAATTGGTGGCAATTCCAAGGGGGATCTCAATGGTAGATATAACATTCTCAATGAGTTTGTCAGCATGCTGGATTTCCATAGACCCGGTTTTTCTGAGTGTTTCGATCTCACTTTCCGAAAGTTCACTGAATTTTTTAACTATCTCCAGCCTTTCTTCCGGAGTTTTTTTGTAGAACCCTGAAATCTTTGATTGTTTTTCCATATGAACCCGTAAATGTCATAGTCATATAAGATTTGGTTCAAAATGATCAATTTCGAAATGTCATTAGCAAATTAACATATAATTCATGGTGTTAACCTAACTAACCAATGAATAGATGGGTGGATATAGTAAGGCCGGTAAACGGAGTAATGGGTATAGTTGCCACTCTCGTTTCTGCAGTTATTGGAGCAGGTCTGCACTTCAGTGCTTTTTATGTGAGCGTTGCATCTGCTGCAGCCATTGTATTTATGGTGATCTCAGCAGGTAACATCATTAACGATGTTGTTGATGTTGAAATAGACAGATTGAATCACCCGGACAGATCCCTTGTGAAATTTCCAGAAATGATTCCAAAGGCTAAGATGCTATTCGTGGTACTCTTCATTGTGCCTTTAATCCTGTCAATACTTTTCATATCAATTATGGCACTGCTTCTCGTCATTGTAGCTGAAATACTTCTGATCACATATGAGCTATATACGAAGAAACTTGGCATAACGGGGAACATTACAATAAGTATTCTTGTTGGACTCATATTTATATTCGGAGGAATTGCAGTCAATTCTGTCGTGAGAATGTTTCTGCTCTTCGGTATGGCATCTCTTGCAAACCTTGCAAGGGAGATCACTAAAGATGTTCAGGACATGGAAGGAGATGTGGACAGAAAGACATTTCCAAAGAGATACGGAAAACAGATTTCGTCAATATTCGCGGCCGTTTTTACAGTTGCAGCTGTGATTATATCATTCATACCTTATTACCTCGGAATATTCTCCATATACTATCTGTTGATTGTTCTCGTTTCTGATGTGTTTTTCATCATGTCAGTCTATATTCTTTTTGGAGATCCCGAGAGAGGGCAAAAGATATCAAAGTATGCAATGATACTGGGACTGGCAGCATTCTTTATCGGTGGTCTGGCATGAAGGTTTACGATGAAATAATATCAACACTGAAAAACGACAAGATTCACATGACACTCATAGATCCAGCCTCGCAGGATGTCGACAGGGCCGCGGCAATTGCAAAGGAGGCAGACAGGGCCGGAACAGATTATTTCATGATCGGAGGTTCAACAGAAATTGACTCGAAGAGAATGGACTGCACAATAGGGGAGATCAGGAAGGTAACGGACAAGAAAATAATAATATTCCCAGGTTCTTCTTCCATGCTGAGCAGAAAGGCAGATGCCATATACTTCATGACGCTAATGAATTCACGAAATCCAGAATTTATCGTGAAACATCAGGTCAAGGCAGCCCCCATTCTCCGAAGTATAAAAATGGAGACAATTTCCATGGGGTACATAATCTTCAAGCCAGGAATGACTGTGGGAAGGATAGGAGAGGCAGATCTTCTGGACGAGACAAATATGGAGGAGGCGGTTTCCTACTCAATAGCGGCAGAGATGTTCGGACTGAAGATGCTGTATCTGGAGGCAGGAAGTGGATCTCCAAGCCATATCAGACCTGATACTGTCAGTGGGGTGAGATCCTCTGTATCGATTCCACTCATAGTGGGAGGGGGGATACGTGATCCCGAAGCTTCTAGAAAAATATCACAGGCAGGGGCGGACATCATAGTTACCGGTACTGTTGCGGAGAAATCCTCTAATATAGAGAAGGTTCTGGGAAACATAATAAAATCCATGAAAAGATTCTGAAACTGGAAGATTTTATAGTTTCCCCACAATACGGTTCCATGGTTACTTTCAGGGTTGAGGTCAGGTATCTTCCCGGTGTTGAAGATCCTGAGGCTTTAACTGTCAAGAGGAATTTGAAAATTCTGGGTTATGATTCCGTTTCTGGAGTCAGTATGGCAAGGATTTACGAACTTACATTTGAGGATGGAAAAGATGCCCATGAAAAAGTGGAAAAACTGGCCAGGAATCTCCTATCAAATCCCGTAATAAACAGCTACACCATCACTGAGACGGGTGACTGAATGGATAACGTTGCCGGTTACAGAAAATCGGTTGGAATCATCGGTCTTACCGGTTCACAGCTTAAGGATCTGTCTGAGAACATGGCCCTTGGACTGAATGACGATGAACTCCGTATGCTCCAGAATTACTTCAGTGACCTTAACAGGAACCCCACAGATATTGAATTACAGGCAATGGCACAGGCCTGGAGCGAACACTGCTGCTATAAGTCATCAAAATTCTATCTCAAGAAGTATCTCTCCGGCCTGAAGACACCTTATACAATACTGGCAATGGAGGATGATGCCGGGGTTGTTGAATTTGACAGTGATCATTCCTACGTTGTCAAGATGGAAAGCCACAACCATCCCAGTGCGGTTGAGCCTTATGGAGGAGCCGCCACAGGTGTAGGGGGAATATTAAGGGATGTACTGTGCATGGGGGCACAACCCGTTGCTCTCCTGGATTCGCTGTACTTTGGAAAACCGGATGAAACATTGGCCGAAGGTTTATCAACACGTTATATTATGAATGGAATCATATCGGGCATCAGGGATTACGGCAACAGGGTCGGAATTCCCACTGTGGCCGGGTCCATAGATTTTGGCAGTTCTTATGCAGGAATGCCACTTGTAAACGTCGGTTGCGTTGGAATTATGAAGAAGGAAAGTCTCTCAAGAAGCAGGATCAGTAAAATTGGAGACCTGCTGATTCTGGCTGGAGGAAGAACTGGAAGGGATGGTATACACGGAGTCAATTTTGCATCCAAGGCCATGATGGGAAACACCGAGGAGAGCAAGAGGGCCATACAGCTTGGAAACCCGATTATAAAGGAACCACTCATACATGCAGTCCTGGAGGCAAATGAAGCAGGTCTGATAGATGGCATGAAAGATCTTGGTGGCGGTGGACTTTCAAGCTCTGCCGGAGAGATGTGCTTTGCTGGTGGGACTTCAGCCGAAATAGATCTTTCAAAGGTAATCCTCAAGGAAGACTCAATGGAACCGTGGGAAATCTGGGTGAGCGAGAGCCAGGAGAGGATGCTGATGGCGGTAGACCCTTCCAATCTATCCAGAATATCCAAAATATTTGAACTGTGGGATGTGGAGTACTCTGTCATCGGAACTGTTAAAGAGGGGACAAACCTTGTCCTGAAGTTTTACGGGGAGGAGATACTCAACCTGGATCTATCGTTTCTCACATCAGGACCAATGTATTGCAGGAACTTTGTGGAAACGAAACCAAGTTCAAATCAGTATCTGATGCCACCCGAACCATCAGACCTTAATGCATTTGCAGTTAAATTCATGTCACATTACCTGAACTCTTCCAGATTTCCCGTAACACGGCAGTATGACCACACAGTCAGAGGAAATACAGTAGTTGGACCAGAACAGGGATATCCAAACCGGGAAACTCACTCCGACTGTGCAATAATAAAGCCGGTGCATTCATCATTCAAGGGACTGGGTCTGACATCAGGTTCACTGAGCAGGATGGTCAGCATAGATCCGTACAATGGAACGATGCACACAATGTGCGAAGCGTTCAGGAATCTACTGTCGGCAGGAGTTACGCCGCACGCGGTTGTGGACTCACTTAATTTCGGGAATCCGGAAGATCCGGAAATAATGGGCCAGTTTGTATCATCAGTACGGGCAATTGGCGATTTCTGCAGACGCTTCTCACTACCCATTGTTGCTGGAAATGTGTCACTTTACAACCAGTCCATGGGGAAAAATATACATCCGACTCCAACCATAATGATGACCGGTATTATAGAGGATGTGCGGAATTATGTCCCGTCATTTTTCACCTCATCTGACAGGGACGTATATGTTCTGGGAGAACCGCAGACAAATCTTGGGGGGAGCGCTTATCTTGAATATCTCGGTATGGACGCAAAGAGCATTGCACCACTTGATCTCAGGGAACTGGAGAAGATCACACCTGTGCTGAAGGGACTTCAGGAAAGAGGCATAGTGGAAGCATGCCATGACGTTTCGCAGGGTGGACTTTTTGCATCATTATGTGAAATGTCATTTGGCAATCAGGTTGGTATACGGGGAGACATTTCCTGGATTTCTGGCGAACGATCAGTGCATAAACTGTTTGCTGAAGGAGGGAACCGTTTTGTGGTGCAGATTCAGAGGAAAAATGAAGAAGAGTTTCTGAAGCAGATAGAAGGAATCCACCACACCTTTATTGGCACCACTGAGGGGGACAGAATAGTTATAGCAGACCATGGGAGAGAGATCATTAATGCCGGGATACTGGAAATAATGAAGCCATGGGAAAATGGGCTTGAGGAATATTTCTAGTAATAACGAAACTTGCCCATAAAATCCACATAGATTTTGTGAAAGTGCTAGGGGTTTGGAGAATCAGTAAAACTCCGGTGCTTCAGCTGAGGAGAGTATGTCACAATTTGGGTATGTAAATGAAATATCTGTAACGAAACTGCAGAAATAGTCTACCAATAAATGGAATAATTATAACGTGTCCGGCAATACAGGTTGCATGGATGATCATCTGGACGAAAGCATATTCCTGAAAGATCAGGATGTAACTATAAGAGTGAGCTACAGGCTTAATTTCGATGCAGAGAGATTTTGCGGTTATTCAAAGATATTCAAGGGTATTCCAGAAAAAGAGGACGAGAGCTTTGAGATTTACATGGAAAATTATGAATGTGGTATGGATAGAGAGAAGGTTATGGGGAAATTCCAAAAACTTGTGGAAGAGGTTAAAGACGGAAAGATCGACGTGACATTCTGAACCAAAAAATTTCGATCTTCACAGTAGGAAGGGACAATAAGTCGCTCATAAATCCACGTGAAGGCTTATTTTCATTCCATCAGAAAGTTTCAGTTTCTCCCTCAGGAAAAAAGGTGATATAATTTCAAGTACATCACTGTAAACAGATCTTTCAGGAAGTATTGCAGCGCATTCCAGTCCATTCAAATTACCCATAAAAGTCTTTACAGCCCCAAATGTCCTGTCGTCGGTAACAAAACCATCTATGTGTATTCCAGGTGAATTCCTCAATCTTCTGAGTTTCCCCTCATTCTCTGGTTCTATCTTCATGTTCAGCGTTCCGAGGTATGGTATGAATCCAAGTTTCTCCTGAAACTGAATAATATAAGATTTCCTGGATATGTAATACCTGCCCTCACCAAGGCCACTTATGACTTTTCCAACTATATCAAGTTGGTTATCCATCTCAAGCACGGTTGCCAGATCATTCATTTCCGAAAAAAGTAAGTCCAGGCCAACATCAGTAATTGATATGTTCTGGCGTCTGTCCTCTATTTTCCTCTGGATGAATCCCTCATCTATAAGTTTCAATATAATCCGGGATGCTGACTGCTGACTCATGCCCAGCATTTCCCCAAGCTCTCTGGAGGAAAGAGATATCAAGGCGTTCTTTCCCATTATACGTTTGATTGTTTTCAAAGCCCAGTAATCATATGGATCCCTGCTGTCCATTTCAGGGGATATAACCGGAAACATATTAGTTTTATGCGAAAATGCAGGCAATAAGATTCAACTTTCCTTAATGTTCCAGTACGCAAGTCTCTTTTTACCCGTGAACATAACACATTTAATGCCTTTTTTCTGAAGTTTAAGGGAAAGATCCCTGTCGTTGGTCACAACAATGCCATCTACCTTTACTGCAGTTTTCAGAACGCATTCGTCCCCGCTTCCATCCGACTCTACGATCTTGAATCTGTCAATCATTCCCAGTGCCGTCCTTGCGTCCACATTTCCAGACGAAAGGCCTATTAATTCGTTAACCACGCACTTCGGAATGATTATCTCAGATTTTCCAAGCAGATATGGAATCTGTTCCCTCAGATCCAGGTGGGCCTTCACCATGTAAATGAGGGAGTTTGTGTCCAGGACCACAGTTTTGGGTTTATCTTCATTTTTCACGGTCTACAACTTCTGCTATAGCTGTATTGTTCCTTATCTTTTTTATGACTACCTTCACAGTTTCTCCCTTTTTAACCTTTGGAACAAAAATGTTGTAACCTCTGAATATGGCCCTTCCTTCCCCAGACGGACCTATGCTTGTTACCTGTATTGTATACTGTTTTCCCTCCTCTATATCTGTGTCACTCTCCTTTGATTCTCTTCCCATCCTGATTGGATGTTGAGCCCCACAGGCCTTGCAAACAAGAACTGTTGTTCTTCCAACCTTCTGCAGTTCAGTATCTGGAGCGTTGCATTCATAACACATCACGAATGTGTCCATATACATGTTCATCTTTGACATAAGCTGTTCAAGTGTTACCTTGCGGTTGATAATAAGTCTCTTTCCGTTAAGCGTCAATCCTATGCCAAGCTCACTCATGAGGAATTTTGTGATATGTCTTGGATCCCTGTTAATGAGGGTCAACATGTCTCCAAAATTTCTCACAATGGTCAATTTTCCCTCGTAGATAATATCTGGATCCGGTACTTTGAGTCTTTCCATATTTTTATTTGATTTTGATAGAATTTTCTCTCCCCTCTTCAAAAGGGCTTCGTAATCTTCCTGAGCCATGGTATGTCATCAAACGGCTTTATTAATACTTTGACTGTGCCTGAAGTCTCTTTCGGATACAGTTCATTTAACCGGTCTCTACAGAGGGCCCAGAACCTGTTCGAATCCCAATTATAAATATATTATAATTGCAATTAAAATGTACATAAATTTCTTCATGTATGGCATATAATAAAATCTGATTCAATATATTGCTTAATAATCAATGAAATACTATTTTATGTGAATATCTTAATTTTAAGTAAAAATATTTCATGTACATGAACTGTCCATACATGACAAAAATTTAAATACTTCGGTACGAATAGATGATGGAGGTTAAACTGATTGGAAGGAAAGGATACCAAGCTTACTATTCGTATATCTGAAAACGATCTGGAGGAGATAGATGAATTTCTCCAGAAAAATACGCGCTTTGGTAGCAGATCAGAATTTATAAGACATGCCTCAATTGATTTCATCTCAAAGAGCAGAGCGCAGTTCATAGAACCTTCTGAGACAAATGTAAATGTAAACCGGAAACTTCTGGAAATCCTCAACCTTGCAGTTGAGAAAGGGTACTTCAGTTCAATAAGTGCAGCCCTTGGTGAAATTATAAATTACTCCACAGAGAATGGAATTATTTCAGAACTCATAGCAAAAAGGCGCCAGGAATACAGAAAACTGGCAGCGAGTGCTACCGATATTTTTGCTGATGAGCCAGATCTGGAAAGTGGAAATAAAGGTTCAGACGTGATAAAGAAGGAGAAAGATTGATATGGAAAATGAATTTGATAGCAACATAGGAAGGCATGCTCGCGAGA
Organism: Thermoplasmata archaeon; assembly: GCA_021847855.1. The sequence continues at coordinate 9,717 of JAJZOT010000007.1, forward strand.
TAATAAGGAATTACTACGAGGACCGGGCTGATAATACCATCATATCATTTGGAGATGCGGGAAGAAGAATACTTGAGAATATAATGCCGCTGGAATACAGGAGAGCAGTGTATCATTCAGTGGTGAGGAGCAGGACAGGTTACCACTTCAATGATCCTCAGGACAGATATACAGATATACTTGAGATAGTTGGCCCCGAGCCGATGGAGGTGGAACTTATCACAAAAACCCAGTATGAACTGGAGAGATCAAAGAAGGTAAAACTAGTGGAGAGAGATCCCATTAAGATAAGCGAGACAATCGTAGACTATAACCCACGTGATTACTCTCCCGCAGTCACTGCTAAGGAAATATTCTCAGGCATAGACAAGTCAAATTCATTCATACTTGTCAGCGGTTTTGGAGGGCAGTTTGCTCAACCAACGCATATAGCTTTTTCAAAACTGCTTGCCAGTCGTAATATAACACACTACAGTTTTGTGGTGAAACCGTCAGTTAATGAATATTCCAAGAGACATATGGCAGAGGTTGGATTGAGAGAACTCTCATGCATTAACAACTACATAAGGGAATACGACCATGACATCCATCTGGGTCCACTCAACGGAACAGTGTCCCAGATATCAGAAAAAGTTAAGAATTTAAATATAAGGATCGCAAGAGACCTTGAGGTTGTCTCAACCAGGATGTCAGGTGCACTGGAAATGCTCAGGCTTCAGCTCATATTATGAACATCTGTTCCGTGTCCATTTTTTATAGATTATTTAAAATCTCTTTTTCCTGCATGTTTCTCTCGCAGTAATAACATCTCAGGATAAGCGGTTTTTTCGATATGACATGAAACTCACTTACGACCGGCTCTTTTGAGTTTGTTATGCAATTGCGATTTGAGCATTTTATTATGCCCGTAACCCTTTCCGGGATCTCCACAATGAATTTCTCCACAACCTCATAGTTTTTCACAATGCTTATTGAGGCCTCAGGAGCAACAAGGGAGATCTTGTCAACCTCGAACCTCTCAAGGTATCTCCCTTCTATCTTGACCACATCCTTTGATCCTATTCTTCCACTTGGTACTCTGATACCAACGCTGACCGTCTGCGAACCCTTTTCGTCGATTCTCAGTATTGCCAGCACCTTTATTGCCTTTCCAGCAGGAATATGATCAATAACAGTCCCTTCCCTTATTTTCGAAATCTTAAGTGTCTGTTCCATTTTTTTCACCCCAGTATTGTTGAAACAAGGGCCATCCTGACCGGTACACCATTCGCAGCCTGCCTGAAATATGCAGCTTTTTTGGAATAGTCAACTTCCGGAGAGATCTCGTCAATCCTTGGAAGAGGGTGCATTATTATGGCATCCTCCTTCATCTCAGACACTGCCTTTTCATCAACTGAATAGGAACCTATAACACTCTGGTACTCATTCTGATCGGTAAATCTCTCTTTCTGTATTCTTGTCACATAAAAAACGTCAGACTTTTTCAGTACATCGGAAAGGTTGTCGGTAATGGTTATCTCCGTCCTGTCAGGCACTCTTGCCAGGATATGCTCAGGTATTCCGAGTATCTGGGGAGAAACCAGCGTTACACTGACGTCAAATCGTGAAAGGGCCAGAAGCAGTGAATGTACAGTCCTTCCGTATCGAAGATCACCAATCATTGCGATGTTCAGACCGTCAATCCTGCCTTTCTCCTTCTTAATAGTATAAAGATCCATAAGGGTCTGTGTGGGGTGTTGCCCGGAACCATCACCCGCATTAATCACTGGTTTTGATGAAAATCTGGATGCGAGTTTGGCAGCACCCTCCATTGGATGCCTGATCACAATGATATCAGAGTAGGATTCGGTCATCCTGATGGTGTCAGCAAGTGTTTCTCCCTTGGATATGGATGAACTTCCGGTGTCAGAAACTGTTATCACCGATCCACCAAGTCTGTTCATTGCGCTCTCAAAGGATAGCCTTGTTCGGGTGCTGGGTTCATAGAAGAGAGTTGCCATGATCTTTCCATCCATAATCTTCAGGGGTTTGTGCTGTTCAAGCAGCCTGGACATTTCGTCAGAAGTTTCAAAAATTTCGGTCAGATCCTCTTTTGACACATCATCAATTGAGACGACGCTCCTGTTTTTTAACATCGGGTATGAATATCGGTCCTGTTCTAAAAAACCTTTCTTAAATGGATGGTATATGTCATACTGATGTACTGCCGGATCACTTACAGGAAGAATGCATCTGGCATATACGGTACTCCTTCTGTCCATACAATTCAATCTTACCTCTTCCGCGTGAAAACCTCAATTACCTGTTCATACCCTTCCTGCATTTTCAGTCCGGTTACAGAAAATTCTGTTCTTCCGAATTTACTGATTCCGGCACTGTAAAGGGATTCAAAAACTTTGTTGAAAGACGGGATATCTGTCCCAAGTTTTTTTCCTATATCTCTCAGGTCGATAAAGTATCTGGAAATATCCTCGTTTTTCATGAGTTCAAGAAACCTCTCAAGTTGGCTTTTGTTTTCCAGATAATCCGGCACCTCAATTTTCTGCAAAATATCCTGGTTATTGATACATTCAGTCCACACTGGACCCTCGTCGACTGAAGGATAAATTTCTGACACTTCAACATTTTTGTTAAGGAATCCTAAATTTTTAAGCATTGCATCTGATCCGGTGGTGCCCTTAAAAACCCTTATTATGACGCGGTAAAAATGTGATTTCCAGAAAGACATCTGTGGTTCAATATAACGGTCAAAGACGGCAGCCCTTTTTGCCAGATAGGCTATGAGATTTCTAATCCCAGCTTCATGTCTGGTTGAATCATTTGGCAGTCTGGATCCGTATCTGCGAAATGTTTTGGATGGTGCCGATCCGGTAAGTGCAGAAAGGTCCGTTGCGGTGAAAGCTATATATCCTCCATTCCTGATATTCCTTATTGCGTCGTCTGCATACCTTACAACTGAACCATAGGGATCCACATCTATGAAATCGTATGGCACATCTCTAACTTCATCCTGAAAGTCCTTCATTTTAAGTATTGCGGAGCTTCTGTTCAGGATGCTGTTTCTCTCAAGGTATCTGTATGATTCAGGATTCTTTTCACATACTGTAACCTCAACTCCGGTTTCCCTCTCAACCCTGAACCCTCTTGCACCCGTGGAACCGAATCCGTCAAGAAAAGTCCTGACTCCAGATTTCCTGATAAATAGGATGGTGAGATCCCTGTTGATCTGCTGAGACCGATTGTAAAAACCTGCGCCGATCTTTCCCGGTCCCTTTGATTGGCTGCTTTCCGGAATATAAAGTTGAACCAGCCCCTCACTTACAATCAATCAGCTACCTTCTTCTCCCTTGATAACTCTTACAACCCTGAAGGGGAGCAGATTCCTGTTTATTGGTGTAATATCAAATACCCTTATCCCTTCAAGAGCCTTTATCTCCTGCAATACAGGGTTTCTCGATTTCTTATGCAGTGTAACAACAAGTGGTTTTTCCGATTTCAAAGTCTCAACGATCTCCTTCTGTATGTTCTTTGTAACATTTTCAAGCTTTCCAACCTCGTCAATAACTATTACATTAGCTTCTTCCCTTGCTTTCTGAAGGCTTGGTATGAGTATCTCCTCAAGGAGTCTTGTATCGACACCAAGTTTGTCTATCTTCACCCTTGAAACTATATCTGCCTCGGCAAAATTAACCCTCTTTTTCGTATTAATATCAAAAAGTGAATAGCCCTTGAGTTTTCCATGTTCCATCACCTCGTTCACAAGGACTCCCTGGATGATCATGCCGTCGTTAGTGAGCATATCCATTATCTTTCTCAGAGCCTCGGCTTTGATACTCCCTACTGGTCCGGTGATTCCAATCTTTACGGCTACCAAATTAATCACCTTCCAGGTACATCAGCGGGTAGTCCATGTCAGGGACATATCTCAATCTTGCCTTTACCTCCTCGTTCCTGTACTTCACGGTGAGGCTAACATCCATCATGTCTCCACTCAGTGTAATGTATTTATAAACGCCCTGTTTCTTGTTCACAATGTCCCGGTCAATTCTCACCTGGGCTTCTGTCACGAAAGGCTGAACAAGAGCACTCTCCCTTATTGCATTTTCAATAGATTGCAAATTGGTGAGATTTATGGGAATACCAACGTACTGGTGATATATTGTTCCAAGTTTGATTCCTGCTTCAAAGGTTGCCCTCTCTCTATCTGTGCAGTTGAAATAATGTTCAGCGGGATCTTGCATATTTTACCTATATGACTGGATGTTAAATAAACATTTTTCGAAATTCAAAGATACCTGACTTGAACTGATAATCACAGGACCAGGTGCAGAGAACAGTAAATCTGCGTGGCTATTTTCCTGTACAATCAGCGATGGCATTCCTTAATGCTGAACCAGCGAAAGCCAGAAATTCTCGATCTTATACGGAAAATTTGAATAGGTTCATTCTCAACCGGCTTAACGGAAATCATGTGCTATGGTGCGATAAAATAGAGACCATTCATAGGATTCGATCACTTACGAAATTTTTCATGGGGAATAAATTTATATTTTAGTTGACATGAAATATAACGCCAGACCACAACAGCATAAAGAACGAAATTCTGTCCACCGGGAGTTATAAAAAGCTTCTCGAAATCCGCAGGACAATTCAGAATCTTAAAGGTTCATTTCCTTTCACAATATTTGCCGATCTTCAGGGGAGAGTCGATGAGAGGATCAGGATCTTTGAATATCCGCTGTGTGAAAGCTGTGATATGAAGATCCTTTTTTCAAACGGACTCGCGGTTCCAGTTGTGAAACAGGACTGTATGGATGCAAGAAGCGAGGACAGGAAATTTACGGATCACATATTTGCAAAGTACGTTTCCACAAGGGACATTATCACGGACCCCTCCAGGATAACAGGGGCATACGATAAAGACTATTTCCGGAGAGTATCAAGAAATGCACCTGAATCTGAAAAGCAATCAGGCGATCTTACACAGTCATTTCAGAACAGGGTGGATCTGCTTGTTGCAAAGATTGAGAACTTCGAAAGCATGTACCGTCGGGATTTGACAAAGATAATGGGTAATCTGGACAGCCTCAACGTAAAAATTGACATAATCTACAGAAAGATATTCGAGAACTCGGAAGAAGATGATAAGGACAAACAATGAAAGGTTTCAAATGCTGTTTTCCAGTAACTTGACACTTAGGAATCTTTCCAGAGGTTGTGGAAAAATAGATAAAAAGATATATCCATGTTTCAATACCCACGTACTCTGAGAGGTAAAGAATAATCATGATTAAGAACAGGGATAACACAAAAACCAGGGTTCCATATGGCGGTTTTTACAGGGTTCTGGGTCTTTCACTTATAGTTGTTGGTCTCGCATTCTACTTTGCATGGTCTATCATGTACGGCACCTGGCTTGATATAGGCCTGTATTCATTTGTAATCGTTCTTATTGTTTTCGGTATTCTCTCAATCGCACTGATTGATGCCAAAGAAAAGGAAGGAATAGCGTAACTCATTATACACGTAAAATTTTTTTGTGCAATAAGGTAGTCATTTTATGAGTTTTCGCTCATTTTCCGTGCTGATGATCCTTATTTTAAAGAGTTCTCTTCTCCTTATGAAGTAGCACTCAGAATAATCGACTGTCCTGCCTCCAAGAAGGGAATGGAACTCAGGCTCATCAAATCCTTCGAGATTCAACATTTTCGCATATTCCATCCTCATGGATCTTGTTCTGAAAACAAAAATTGAGGATGTGTTTGCAAGGAGTGAACGATTTTCTCGGTACGAAAAGAGGTCGTCAATGCTCTGGGTTATGGATATTATGGAGAGCATGTAATGCCTGGAATGCCTGCTCAGGTTTGAAAGTATTCCTGAGGTATATCTGCTCGAGAGCGCCAGATGAGCTTCTTCAATGACCAGCATCTTCTTCAAACCCGGTGTCTGGACAGAATAGGCAAAAAGAGAAAGTATCAATTCAGGAAGAAGGCTCTCTGAAGTTTCCTCTTCAAGTATATTTACTTTAAATATGACAACTTTTACATGTTCACGCATCCAGGATTCTGAACTGATCACATTGAACTTCTGGGATCTCCCGTTATTCGGACCATATTTCATCCATATCCTGTGAATAATGTTGGAAGAACTTTCTTCTGGTTTTTCATGAACAAAGTATCCAATATCCCTCTCAATCTCACTTTTCATATGATCGTCTCCAAAAATTGTTCCAGAAAGAATGGTCGCAAGAGGAGATACAAGATCCTGATTGAAGGGTCCCTGGCCAGATATATCCAGTATGTCTCCTTTTTTGAAATTTATCTCTACAGAATCAGGTCCGAACAGACTGGCACTGTATTCATTCAGTGGATCTATTATGAAGATCTTTTCAGCATTCCCAGA
>JAJZOT010000178.1 GCA_021847855.1 Thermoplasmata archaeon
CGATCACAGTTATTAACAAACAGGAATTCACTGGTCGATGAAATTTTCAGAACCAGGAAACATCGGCGATCTGACAATAAAGAACAGAATAGTCATGGCACCAATGATATCCAACCTTTCCAATCCTGACGGGTGTACCAACGAGAACCACATATCTTACCTTGAGGAGAGGGCAAAAGGCGGAACTGGACTCATAATCACCGAATACACATACATAGACAACATAAATGCAAGAGGATCAAGGAATCAGGCAGGGGTATACAATACGGACTTCATTCCGAAATTCAGAAGGCTTACTGAGAGAATACACAACTACGACACCAGGATATTCATGCAGCTCGTGCATGCAGGCGGAAAAGCATTTCTTGACACAAACCGGCAGGGACCCATGGCACCCTCTCCAGTTGATTATGTGGGATATACCCCAAGGGAAATGACACCTGACGATATCGAAAGAGTCATTGCGGATTATGTCAGGGCTGCAAAATTCGTGAAAAATTCTAATTTTGATGGCATTGAACTGCATGGCGCGCATGGCTATCTGATCCAGGAATTCATCTCACCCGGACTTAACCAGAGAACCGATAAATATGGAGGGTCTTTCGAGGGGAGAATGAAGTTCCCCCAGGAAATTATTGATGCGGTAAGGGGATCCGTCGACCTGACCATGGGGATACGCCTCAGCCTATATGAGGATGAACAGGGAGGTTACGGACCGGATTATGGTCTGAAGGCCGCCGAACATCTTTCCGGAATTGATTATGTCCATTTCTCTGCAGGGCGCCTGGCTCCACCCGGATCATCCTCATCATTCTACGGAAATAAAACACACATAGCAGACAGGCTTCCTAGAAAAGCAAAGATCACAACAATGGTGGTCGGTTCAGTTACAAATGCACAGGATGCAGAGAAAGTCATGGAGAAATCAGATTTCGTTTCCGTCGGGAGAGGGATGCTGGCGGACCCGTTTTTCGCTACAAAAATAATACAGAATTCCCCGTTTCTGAGACCCTGCATCAGGTGCAACCAGGCATGCAGGGACCTGAGTTTTGGCGAAGTGAGATGCACGGTCAACCCTGATACCGGGCTCGAAGCTCTGCACAGGCACACGGATGCATTACATGGAGATTTGGCTGTTGTCGGTGCTGGAGTAATGGGTCTAGAGGCATCGATTCTGGCAGCCAAAAGAGGCATGAAGGTAACACTGTATGATCAGAGGGACGGTATAGGAGGACAGTTGCTGGAAATAACCGACAGTTACAAGAAAACTGAATTCCAGAGCCTTCTGAAGTATTACTCCGAGATCCTCCGGAAACTGGGGATCGAGGTTCGGCTCAACGAGAAATATTCGGGCAAAGGTCTCTACTGCATGCCCAGGGTGTTATATCCCTCACTTCCGCAGAAAGACACCATTCTCGTGGATTCAACAATATACCGGCATCATGACGAGGCCCTGAAAATGGCTGGAAAGCACAGGATCATTATGACCGGCAGAAGCCTGGGCAGCCTTGACAGGGTTAGGCTTGAGTCATACCGTAAACTGGCTACGAAAGCCGGCATAGAGTTCACCGACGATCTGAGCCTGAAATTCGACGTCAGGATGATAGAGAGACATCAGTATGACATCAGAAGCGCAATGGTTGCAGGAAGGGGCAAATTTATGGAATTTGTAATGGAGAACTCCAGTGAATACCTCTAGGAGGAATCTCTCTTAATTCTCCTTTCCGCTCTTTCCCTGACAGATTTTATATCCATCTCTTCTTCCTCTGTAAGCTCAAATTTTTCCTCGATTTTGTCTTTTACAAACTCGGGAGGAATCTCGTTGACCAAAAATACATCATCTGTCGCCCTGTATACCGGCCTCCCAGAGTCAATCAGTCCCATGACGTCTATTTCTACAACTGCAGGTGAATCGATATGGAAAAGTCCCGAAACATAAGCCTGCCTGGCTGTCAGTGAAAGATGTATCCAGCTCTTGTCGGATGGACTTATCCCGGTTTCCCGTATGAATTCAAGCTCTTCGTCGGTTGTCTGGTAATAGAGATCGCCCGGCACACCGTCTGTTGGAAGGTCATCCATCTTAACGGGTATGGTGTGACCGTAGGATGCCCTGATTTCTTTGTCTTTGTTTATCTGGTATCTCCCCTTCGGATCGGTTACCACAAGGGCCTCGACGTGAAATGGCGTTAGCCACCAGAAATTCCTCTTCTGTGCCCTGATTACAGGTATTATGTTGTATATTTTTATCCAGCCGTGATCATCCAGCCTTACACCATAATTTTCAGGGAAATGCCTCAGCATTCCAGCAAGTATTCTACCCACTCCCTCGATCTCATTCTCTCTCATCAAAAGCTTTCCGCGATCGCCACACTTCGGGCATTCGAAACCTCTAAAGGGACCGTCCTTCAGGCAGCTTTTTAACTCTACTACCAACTCAATCATCCCCTCAATGATCTTGATATATTTTCGGCTACTGACACCGTGCTGTTCGGGCCTTCTATGGTGTCAGATACCACGAGGTCATCAACAAGGGAGGTTATAGTTTTATCTGATTCCCTTGCAAACACCCCATGAACAGCGCTTACGCTGATTTTCGACACTCCCCTGTCCTTAAGCAGATTCACGGCCCTGATGATGGTTCCTCCAGTTGAAATAATATCATCAACCAGCAGTACCGATTTTCCCATGTACTCAAGATTCGGGAGATGCATATCTACAGTCTTGGAATCGATCCTCTTTTTATCGATGTAATATGCCCTGGTCCCTATAATTTCGGCCATTTTCTGAGCCCTGTCAAATGCACCGTCATCAGGGGCCAGAACATAATCGATTTTTTGGCCAAGAAAGTGTTTGCTCATTGTGTCTATAACGCTTATGTTCCTGAAAGGTTTCGAAGCAAAAGTGAGGGTTTCCTCATCATGTATTTCAACACATATAATCTCATCACTGAATTGTTCAATACATTTCGTCATTACCTTTGATGAAACCGGCTCCCCATCGTTGTATGTTCTGTGCTGCCTTGCATACCCGAAATATGGTACCACCGCAATGATTTTACCGGCTCCCGCTTCTCTGCACGCATTAAGAAGAAGGAGCAGCTCTATTAAATCTGCATCGTTCTTTGTACTTCCTATAACTGCGACTTTCTCTCCCTTCATGTCCGCAAGAACCCTTACGTACATCTCCCCGTCAGGAAACCTTTTCCTTTCCACCTCAGACAGCTTGGAGTGCAACAATTCCGAAAGCTTCGATGCCAATGTCTCCGAAGACGACGACGATACAACCAACATAATTATGAGAAGGCTATCGCTTTACTGTTTAAATTTTTGTTCGATTGCATGTTTTTTGTCAGTTATTCACGAGTCATTAATTTATATAGGTCTTGTATTTAAAGACGATACGATGGATTCAAAAATCTGGTATAATGGCGAAATAAAGGATTACGATAAAGTCAAAGTTCCGCTCCTGACCCATTCATTGCAGTACGGAAGCGGTGTATTCGAGGGAATAAGGGCATACGAGACAGAAAAAGGAGCAGCCATTTTCAGACTCAAGGAGCACGTTGAAAGATTCGTGAACTCCGCCAAGATATACAGGCTGGATCTCAAACATTCCGCAGACGAAATATCCAGGGCGATCGTGGACGTTGTAAAAATCAATGGACTGAAATCGTGTTACATCAGGCCATTCGCATTCTTTTCAAGTGACGCAATAGGGTTGTCCACAACTGGCAAGGAAACGGCGGTGTGCGTTGCAGCTGTGCCATTCGGTCAGTACTTTGGAGACAAGGCACAGAAAGGCGTAAGATGCAAAATTTCATCATGGAGGAGGATAAACTCCGACATATTGCCTATTCTCGCAAAAGCAAGCGGAAATTACCTGAATTCAGTAATTGCCAGCAACGAGGCAGAAGCGGCAGGATTCGACGAAGCGATTCTACTCTCAAAGAATGGATATCTGGCGGAAGGACCGGGAGAAAACATCTTCCTCGTGAAGGATGGCAAACTGATAACTCCAGGACTTGAAGCTGATATACTGTTCGGAATAACAAGATTTTCACTTCTGGAACTCGCAGAGAGCCTTGGAATAGAGGTTCAGGAGAGACAGATTCACAGGGATGAGCTATTCACCTGCGACGAAGCTTTCTTCTGTGGAACCGCAGCAGAAGTAACTCCTATCGTCAACGTGGATGGAATCAAGGTTGGTAGCGGAAATGTCGGAGAAATTACAAAGAAGATACAGAAGACATTTTCTGATGCAGTCACGGGCAAACTTCCGGAATTCAGAGACTGGCTGACCTACGTATAATATAAATCCGGTGATATTTTTCTTCCGGACCTGAAAATTCAGTGCGAATTTTTCACAGCCGGAGGTTCAGCCTTTACCTTCGGTAAATTCACGGCAAAAATGACCAGTAAACAGATGCTGAATTTTTTTGTACCTCTTCTTTTCTATAGTTTCTGACAGTGCGGTGATGATCAATCCGGCAAGCATTAATATTATATCTGGAGATGATCTGATCCGCACCGTTAATGTCAAAATCAAATGAAGGGACACCATTAAACCGAAAGCTGGGAATCGGCTTATGGTTTCTTGCCGCTGTCTTTTTTGTCGTTCTTTTCCCAGTTATAGTTGATGTTAGCAATACATGGGACATATTCACGATTTATGCAACAATTTCCTGGTCATTCG
>JAJZOT010000179.1 GCA_021847855.1 Thermoplasmata archaeon
TGGACGCTGTACCTATGGACTGGTTCACCGCCATTTCCAACAGACGAAATGACCATAGATTATTACGCTGCACATCTGTTTCTATTGGGCTTGAATCCGTACAACCCCGCTCTGACTTCCAATGTATATTCATATTACGGTCTCGCATTCAACGGTATTCCTGTAAATCAAATGCTGAACGTATCAACGCCAATTCTGACCGGCGGATTCGTTACCGGTTTCAGTTACCCTGCGTTGTCTCTTCTTGTTTTCATCCCGGCCAACCTTCTCAAGATTCCACCATCTGTTATATTCGCGCCATTTTACATTGTACCTGTAATAATCATATTAAGGATATATCATCTTAAAAATGACATGAAAATAGCCTTGATCTCGTCACTGGTGCTTGTTTTGAATCCGGCTTATCTTTTACAGATTACTCAAGGAGAACCAGATGTTCTATGGGTAATTTTTGTGATGCTCTCGCTAATATGTGTAAGGAATCCTTATCTTTCCGGCATGTTCATTGGCCTAGCTATATCTGTCAAACAGATACCGGTCTTCTTGATTCCATTTATGATTTATTTCATATACCGGGAATACGGGCGAAAAAACTCTGTCCTGTGGATTTTTTCTTCAATCGCTGCATTTCTTGCAGTCAATCTATATTTCATTGCCTCCTCTCCGATATTTTTTGTGCATGCACTTTTGGCACCGGAGTTCCAGCCCATAATTGGAATAGGCTTCGGGCCGTCACAGATTTCATTCCTTAACATATTGCCGGTAAACCATAGTTTCTTCTCCATGATGGTAATTGCGGTCCTGATAGTCAGCCTGGCATTTTACGTAACCTTCTACCGTAGGGTTAGATATGCGTTCCCGGCGTTCCAAATCATCATATTTCTTTTCAATTATCGTCTTCTTTCCGGGTATTTAATTTTCTGGCCAATAGTAGCCCTGGTTATACCTGCTGTAATGGTAAACACGAAGATGCCGCAGGTTTCACGCTTACCATTGCGCTCCGTCTTTAAAAATATACCTGCGGCCAAAATAGCAGTCGCAATATTGTGTATAGGTGTTCTTTCCGTTCCATTTGCCTATAACTATTACACTCCGCAGACAACCAGTATAGAACTCAGTAATCTTAGCATTGTTGAAATCTCTCACGGTAATGTCACCTCCATATCGCTTGAAGTGACTGTGCATTCCTCAAAATATTCTCAGATTCCTCTTTACTTTAGAATTACTCCTTCAACTTCACTTATTTACATGAACGGTTACCTTTGGACTTCCCATACCAACTCAAATTTCACGAATGGAAAAACTTACAATATTACAATAACTCCCTTAGAAACAGGTCAGGGAATACCCGACAGCGGATATTACCGGCTGATCGCTTATTATGGTTATAATTACGGTTCTGCAGGCTTCGCATTGCATTCCGGAACTTTATCCCAGCAATGATGAGTGGAACATTAATTTATAAAATAAGACGATACGGGGTAGAATGTCGGCTGTTCTATTCATCCTTGCAAAATTCCTGTTAATAATGGCGGCAGGAGTTATTGCAGGTATTCTGGGTTCCCTGACCGGACTCGGAGGGGCAACAGTTCTTGTCCCCCTCTTATCGCTGTTCTTCTCTGTTCCTATAATATACGCTACTGGCGCCAGCCTCATATCTACAATTGCAACTTCGGCTGGATCTGCAAGCGCATACACTAAAAAGAAAATAGCCAACGTAAAGATAGGCATTGGGCTTGAAATGGCCACGACTGCAGGAGCCATTGTGGGTTCACTGACTGCTGTATATGTTTATGCACACAACTTTTCATGGACCATATACGTTATTTTTGGAGTGGTGCTGCTAACTTCATTGATCCCGACAATACATCGCGGAAAATATGAAGAACCTCCACACAGGCAGGCAGATTGGTGGACAAAAGTCTTCCAGCTGCAGGGATCATATTATGACGAGAAACTGAAAAAAAATGTGAGCTACACAGGAGTCAGATGGTGGCTTGCAGAACTGATTATGTTCTTCGCAGGTATAATATCGGGACTTCTTGGCATCGGTAGCGGAGCACTCAAGGTGCTTGGCATGGACTGGGCTATGAACCTGCCTATGAAAGTTACTACCACTACAAGCAACTTCATGATAGGTATTACCGCAGCCACCGGAAGCACAATTTACTGGTATGAGGGTTATATCCAGATTTTCATTGCGGCAGCTACTGCCATAGGTGTTCTTATTGGATCTTACCTTGGTGCAAAGATACTTGTTCGAATCACCAACAAAGACATAAGATGGCTATTTTTTGCAATTCTTTCGTTTCTGGGAATAGAAATGCTCCTCAAGGGTCTGTATCTCGGAAAATACATAGTATATGGGCCGACAACGGAAATATACATCTCATCAGTGTCTGCGGTGCTGATGATTGTCGGACTCTACCTGCATCAGAAAAGAGGTGATATTATTGGAAAAACAGTATGATATTGATACCATTACGAGTCATATACTGAAGGCGGGAGTCCTGACCAGCCTGTTATTCATAATAACTGGGATAGCTCTATTATTCATAAACGGCCAGGGAGATCATTACACACTATCCCAGATTGCAAATTTCAACTCAACGTTTGATTCCAAGTTTATTCCTCTCGTTGGTATAATCCCTGGCATCCTTGCTCTTGACGGAGTATATTATATCACAATGGGACTCTGGATACTAATTTTTACGCCAATAACAGTGGTATTCACTGCACTATATTCATTTGTATCAAACAGGAATCCTTCGTATGTCGTAATGAGTATCATAGTCCTGTTTAACCTGTTCTTCGCCATGATTGTAGTTCCGAGGTTGTTGATCTGATAGCATTATTGAGGCACCGAATTCACAGACTCCGTGAAAAAATGTTTATTATTGACGGATGGATTTAGGCGCAGGGTCACAGAATGCTTAATTTTGAACGAGTCAAAATCTCGCATGAAGACCCCAAAAAGAGGGTTGAAAGCTTCGTACTGGAGCCTGTTAAAGAATATAGCGGCAGCGAAGCAGTCGCTGAAGCAAGCAGGTGCATTGGCTGTAATATATGCACACAGGCATGCCCCGCGAGCCTCGACATTGGCGGTTATATCAACAGTACGGCTGTCGGAGACCCAGCCCAAACAGTTCGAATAGTTTTTGAAAATTTACCGTTCCCGGCAATCATAGGGAGGGTATGCACGCATTTGTGCGAAGATATCTGCGTGATGTATGACACCGGTGGTCCCATAGCAATAAGGCATCTGAAGAGATACGCTGCTGATACATTCGCAGATTATGGGGAGATACTTAATCTTCCGAAAAAGAAATTCATCGGGAAAAAGGTTGCCGTTATTGGAGGAGGTCCATCCGGCCTTACCGCTGCATATTATCTTTCTGTACAGGGAATTAAGGTTACCCTGTTCGAGAAGCTTCCTGCACTTGGTGGATTCATGAAGACCGGGATACCAAGATATAGATTGCCTCAGGAAGTTCTTGACAAAGAAATAGGTTTTATAATTTCTCAGGGTGTCGACGTTAAACTGAACACAGACATAGGAAAGGACATAACATTTGATGAAATCTTAAAGGGATACGATGCGGTCTACATCTCAGTGGGCAATCAGAAACCACACATGACAGGGACTCCCGGTAGCGATGCGGTTAACGTGCTCCATGCCACGCAATTCCTGAGACGAGTGAGCTTTGGGGAAAGAATTGACGTAGGTAAGAATGTGGTTGTCATAGGCGGAGGTTTCACAGCTAATGATTCCGCACGAACATCCATCAGATTTGGCGCCAAAAACGTGTATATCATGTACAGGAGAAGGGAGATAGATCGCCCGGGATATCCATCCATGAATGCCGATGAGGAAATGGAAGAAACCATTGAAGAATTCGTGCATTATATGTGGGAAGTGACTCCGTTTGAGTATGTCAAGGAAGGCGACAGAGTCATAAAATTGCGATACTGGCAGAACGAGATGGTCATGGAAGCGGGTGGACGAGCTAAACCGGTACCTCAGAAAGATAAAGTTCACGAGATTGATGTTGATTTCATCATAGAAGCGACCGGACAGGAAACGGATTATACCTTCATGGAAGATGAATATCTGAGAATGCTCAGGCTCACCCCGCAAGGGCAGCCCATAATAAATGAGGCAGGCATGACCTCGATACCCGGCTTGTTCTCCGGAGGAGATTCCACAAATTCCAACAGGGACCTG
The DNA here is from genome assembly GCA_021847855.1 of Thermoplasmata archaeon. The sequence goes on from JAJZOT010000179.1 coordinate 4,226, forward strand.
ATAAGTGCCGTCAGGGATGCTGATAGGGCTGTAAATGGAATTTTAAACTATCTCAACGTAATGGATCAGGTCAGCGAGGATCGCCTCCCGATTCTGGACAGATGGAAGAAATATTCTACAACATCCGCAAAAAGGGCTTATGCGGAAAGATCGCGGTAACATCCTCCATTGTCTGAAGCATGTGCGTTTTTGCCTCAACTACTTTACTTGTTTTATCTCTCCCTACAAGTATGTATTGTGAGTGGTTCAGGAATACGGTTATGTATGCATCCATGCCCACAGAGGTTTCATGTTTTATAGCTCCCCTAACACTCCCAACACGGTCACAAAAAATTTACTTTGAAACAAAATCAAATCCGGTATACGGTACGAGTGCTTCTGGGACCTTAAATCCGGATTCATCCTGTGTCTGGAATTTCTCCATGTTTCCGCA
>JAJZOT010000180.1 GCA_021847855.1 Thermoplasmata archaeon
CTGGGGTTCATTAAGAAAAGCTTTCTTCAGGACTCTTCTCATTATCTTGCCGTTTCTCGTTTTGGGGAGCTGGGGTAGCCATATTACGTATTTCGGTGCAAACGATTTCCCGAGTTCATTTTCCACAGCGGACCTGATTTCAGCTCTGGCGGCATCATTATTCTCTCCTGTGTAGAAAACAGCCACAGCTTCTCCTTTTATTTCATCAGGCACGCCGGATACCGCCGTTTCAGCCACTCCTCTTACGGTCATGACAACATTCTCGACTTCGTTGGGACCAAGTCTTTTTCCCGCAACCTTGATCACATCGTCAGACCTGCCAAGCAGGAAGAAGTATCCTTTACTGTCCATAGTCGCCCAGTCGCCCTGAACCCATACGTTATTGAACATTGACCAGTATGTTTCCATGTATTTATCCGGCTGCTTCCATATCCCCCTCGTCATTGAGGGGCAGTGTGTTTTTGATACAAGATATCCCACCTTATCGTATACGTCATTTCCTGCGTCGTCAAGAACTGATACGTTCATTCCGAGTCCTTTGAATAGGCATCTTGGCATGAGAGGGATGGCCGGTGTTGAAGCAAGAAAGCATCCTATAATATCAGTTCCACCGGAAATATTGGATATTGGTATCTTTTTCTCTCCGATCTTTTCGAACAGCCATAACCATGATTCCTCATCCCATGGCTCTCCGGTGGAACCGAACAGCCTGACAGTCCTGAACGGTTTTTCAAGACCTTTTGATCTGAGGGTGCGAATAAGGGTCGGGGACAGGCCAAGAAGTGTTACCCCGCCTGCATCAACCACATCCCAAAGTCTTCCGGGATTCGGGTAGTCAACTGCGCCATCGTAGACAAATATTGATCCGCCAATGGCATTTGAACCGATTATTGACCACGGTCCCATCATCCATCCAAGATCGGATATCCAGTAAAGGGTATCGTCCGGGGTCATGTCCATATAATATCTGACCTCCTTGACTATATTCACAAAACTTCCACCATGGACATGCACTGTTCCCTTCGGTTTTCCTGTTGTTCCGGATGTATAGAGCATTATTGCCGGATCTTCCGATCCTGTCTCGACTGTTTGAATGTATTTCCCGTTTTCTACCATATCATTAAAATTATGCCTGTTCTTTCCAGCATCGCCATGAAAAATAATCGTCACGCCCTTGAGGTTATCCAACGTTTTCTTAATGTCAACAATCTTTCCTTTTCTCTGGTAATTCACAACTGAGAACAGTACGTTGATTCCGGCATCTTCAACCCTGGTTCTGACAGCTTCGAAGCCATAGCCTGAAAAAATTGGAACTGCAACAGCCCCGATCCGCAGGATGGAATACAGGGCAATGATACTCTCCGGACTCGGTGGCATATAAATTCCCACGCGATCGCCCTTCCTCACTCCTATATCTGTCAGTGATCCCGACAGATTGCCTACTTTTCGATCGAGTTCCTTGAAAGTTAAGCTGCCTCTCTCTCCATTTTCTCTCTCAAATTTTACCGCAATCCGTTCGCTTTCCTTGAACTTCTCAACACAGTTGAATGCTATATTTACAGAACCGTCAATGAACCATCTTGTCCATGGAATTCCATCAGTCCGGTCATTGATCTTACTGAAGGGCTTATTGAAAACTATCTCACAATCGTCGATGACCGCTCTCCAGAACCACTCAGGATCACTGTCGGCCCTGCTGTAAAGATCATCAACGCTGTGAATATTGTGTTTTCCGGCCAGTCTCATGAGATTTGTATTCTGTGGTTCAGAGGGATAATAGACGAATTCAGGCATCAGGATATAATAGCTGCGAACTAAAAATAAACTTGCTTACACCAAAGCGTAACTTACAATAAAATCAGTCGCCTGAAGCGTTCAGCAGCCAGGTTTAAAATTTGGAATTTGAACAGTTATGCCAGGCATGAAATTGCCAGGTTCTCACTATTCTATCCGGATTCACCCCTGAGCGGGGTTTCATCTTTCACAGGACGGTTTTTCACTGCCGGATCCTTCGAGGTGTAGTTCCTAGTAACCATGTTCAATCCGATTATTATGCTGACCAGGACGAATCCAAATCCCATGAGCACATTGAACGCCATGGATGTAGGGAAAAGCAACTTCGTAGGAACATTTGCCCCAGTACCGTTTACAAGAAGTTCAACCGAATAGGAGGTCATGACACTTGATGCAATAGCTGGACCTATGGCTGCCCCCAGTGATCTCAGCATCACGTTCATGCCGAGACCGACTGCTCTACTTTCAGATGGCAGTGATACCGCAACCATGTTGATCAGCGGGATTATGACAGAAATCATGCCTATCCAGATTGCCACTCCTCCTGCTGCCAGCCAGGCCTCAGTCGACCTCTCAAGCGTGAATAGAGCCAGCCCCAGTCCAAGAAGAGATGAACCGGCGAGGATAAGAGGTTTTGGCCCGATCCTCCCCGTCATCCTTCCAATAAACGGCCCTATGATTGCCATACTTATTGCACCGGGGGCCAGTATCAGTGCAGTTGAAATATTGTTGAGCCCAAAGCCGAAAGGGGGAGGATCTCTTGCATAGTACACCACAGACAGAAACATGACCTGCATAAGTATGCCTGTGAACATACCTATGGTATTGGACACGAACACGTTGCGCTCCTTCAGCAGATGCAGCTTGATCAACGGATCCGGAATCTTTCTCTCAACAACAAAGAACAAGAATGTTAATGAAAGCCCGGAAATGAGCATTAGCAGATCCAAGTTCGACATCCAGCCCAGCGACGGTCCTTCGGTGATATATAGTAGCGAGATGGACACGCCTGCGGTAAGCAGCAAGGCCCCGACATAGTCTACCTTCACTTTCAGTTTTGTTAGATCCGGTTCTATCAGCAATGCAACGGCAACCAGAAGAATAACACTGGCAATTAGTGCAGAATGGAATGCCCATTGCCATCCAAAGTACTGGGCAATATACGATCCAATTACAAGTCCCAATACTCCTCCCATCGCGAATGCTCCACTCATGATGCCCTGTGCCGCTGCAATACGTTCCCGAGGAAAGACATCAGCAATTATTGCAAAGGAGAGGGGAACAGCTCCGAAACCCAACCCCTGGAAGGCTCTGGCGAATATAAGGAATCCCATGGAAGTAGAGAATCCTGCCATCGCCACTCCTGAGATATAGAAGATGATGGATATCAGGAGCATTTTCTTTTTTCCATAGTTATCCCCAAGTTTTCCAAAAAGGGGAGATGCTACACAGCCGGTTATGAGGAAAGCGGAAAGAATCCAGGAAGCAACTGTGGGTGAAGACGAAAAATTAGTCTGAAGCATTGGGATAACGGGAATGACCATGGTTTCAACATAATTCACCATGAGTGCGACACCCATAATGGCCAGAAGCACCCTGTTCGGATGCACAGAGGATTTTGATCCAGTCGTAAATGGTTGGTCTGCGGAAGAACTGGTCCCCTTTCTTTCAAGATGCATATTCATCACCGCGCTGAAGATGGGAATTCCTGTTTTCTGTTTCCACAGAACGTATCCGGATCATGTCCGGAGCATAGTTGAAGCGGTGGAGTACCTGATGAATTGTATGGTAGTCAATTAGTGAACGTAGAGTCATAACACTGAAAATAAAGTCATTTATTTAAATATTTAGTAACAAACAATGATAATAGGTTAGTTTTCTGTATAAACTTTTATATCTCTTCAACATGTTGACATATAATGCCCAAGATTGTTCCCAACTACAGAGATGAGGTAAGGACAAAGATCATCCAAACTGCATGGGAAGTTTTGCTGGAGAAAGGGGCCCTTGAGTCCACAATGGATGATTTCGCAAAGGCACTAAATTGTAGCAAGGGTGCCTTGTACAATTATTTCAGGAATAAGGAAGAGCTTCTCGAACAGACAATCTGTTCAAAGAAGATAGAATTTGAGGAACAATTATTTGCACGTTTTTCCGAAGGAGACTTCCTGGAAAACGCAGGCACTTATTTCGATAGTGAGATTCTCTCATCTGCCGGCACGTTCCCAGCCTTAATGGAGATATATCTCGAAGGAAGCAGAAACGAGAAAATCAGGGATGCGGTGCACCAGAAATATAACAATATAGTAGAATCAATAGCAAAACTCTTGGGAGAATTGTCTGCCTTAAACAGAATAGTGCTCAGGACTGACGTATCTACGGCAGCCAAGTTCATTTATTCCGTTCGCGTGGGAGTTCTCTTTTCTCTATTCGCAGGGCTCGACAGGAAAGACGCCAGGAGGATCTGGATTGAGGGTCACAGGAGCATTATCGCGGAGCCACCTGCGCAGCACGAAGAATTATGAGTACATGTCCCATTCCTCCGGATTGCAAACACCTCTATAAGGATCAATTACATTATAATTCATGGTCTCCAGACTTCTTATGCATGTGGGCCCCTCGTTGAGCAATTTTAATGTACTGTCTTCTGCAAATGCAACTAACATAGGGTTTGCATCGCCGGAATTCAACGAGGCGATGAAAAGCTCACTTGAAGGGGTTCGGTATGTCATGGGCGCGGACGAATCCTACACTCCTTTCATATTGCCATGCAGTGGAACCGGGGCAATGGAAAGCACAGTGTCTTTTCTCAAGAAAGGTTCAAGAGTCCTGATCGTCAGCAA
>JAJZOT010000181.1 GCA_021847855.1 Thermoplasmata archaeon
CCTATTCTTAAAAGGTAATGTTAGTTAAGAATAAAGAAAAATTGTTTCCAACGTATAACATGATCAGTCACTGAGGGAATGAAGATAAAGTGTTATGTAAGGTTCCATTGCCTGCAGCAGCTTATTCCTCGCCTTGTTAATATGCTCCTGCATCGTGGATTTTGACAGCCCATTTGTAGCTGCAAGATCCTCAACCTTTGCCTTTCGGGGGGAATCGAATAGTCCAAGGGCGATAGCATCCCTCAGGTACCTGACCTGCTTGGCCGACATACCCTCGAAGATATCGCCCAGAGAAATGCTATAAACTTCCCGCAGTGAATCAGGCAGGATATTTTTCTTTCTTACAAACTGTATGGTGCCATTCCTTGCAGCAGCATCAAAGAAACCCTCTAAATCTTTCTGTGAAAAAGAGATTATCCTCAGCGTCTCCTTTCCGTTGCTGTAGACGGCAGGCGCTTCCCATAGCAGATTCATGGATTCAGCGAGACGTATACTTGAATTATGAGTTGTGCATCTGCATGAAATTGCAGATTCGCTGTGGTTGCCGATCAAGGCAGAGTTGAGGATCCGACTGTGTATCTCACTGGTAATCTCTGCAAGTCTTCTGTATGCTTCCTTCATCCTATCCTCTTTTCCGTACATTTCCACATAATCGATAACGGAATTGCACCATCTGAATATAGTGACTTCTGGAAATTCCTTTGATAGTTCACAAAACGGTGTCTGGTTATCAAGCTTCAATTCTATCTCTTCCATGATACCGTTCTAAAATGGTACCAGATATAACTAATTTCACATGTTGCTCTTATCCATTTCAGCTAACCATGAAAACGCATAATTCACGGATTGTTGAACTTCATTTATTGCTTTTTCCTCTTTAAGTGCAGAAGAAACTAGTGTACGTATAACGAAAGTATGAAAAGCAGGACGGAGAGAGAGCCAAAGAATATTATGACATAACCCTGGATGAACCTCAGGCTGATATAGGGCGCTTTCACAATTATGGATGTTCCAGCCAATCCTCCCAGCACAGCTCCAACTATCAAAGGCGGAGCAAAAGTCAGGCTGATTGATCCCGATATGTAGAAATGTAAAGAGGCGCCCATTATTGTTATAGGAAGTGTTGCAGCAACGACGGTTGCAATTGCGGTTTTGGCATCTATCTTCTTGATTGCAGTGAGGTATGTTCCCATTATCCCGCCTATTCCAATTCCAACAAATCCAGATACGGCACCAGCGACAGCAGCTAGAATGCCGGTGCCACCTGTATGTGCCGTGCCGCTTTCCTTCTTCGTAAAATTAAACTTCCTCTGCCTGCGGGATGAATAGAGGGAGAATAGGCCAAGGCAGATCAATATTATAGCAAAAACACCTTTAAAAGTAATCGTCGAAACGTAATTCGTTATCTCTGTGCCGAGGATGCTTGCCACAACTCCTATCGGGGCTATAATCATGAGAAGTACTCTGTCCACCAAACCTTTCCTAATATCCTGAACGAATCCTACGAGTGTGCTGAATACAAGGGTCAGAAGGCTAAGGCCCGCCGCGTCAATGGGCTTGAAGCCATATCCATAAACTAGGACTAGTACTATCATGACACCGCCGCCTATGCCGGATATATTGCCCAGAAGACCTACTGCTAAACCAATGGCGAAGATGGCGATGACAAGAATTAGGAGCATAAACGGTCATTACAAGTCAGTTCATATATCCCGATGCTTATGCGATTAATGCAGGAGGCTTAGCATGAGTTATCTTTCCTTCTAACTTGAAGGCATAAACGCCGAGAACACAGAAACTGTGAAACTACTTCAAGCTTATCTATTTAATAATAATTCTAGATTATATGAAGGACAATAATTCTATCGAGGGCATGCTGTCAGAGGTATCGCACCTGATTAAAGGCAACAGGATACTCGATGTCGGAACGGGATTCGGGATCGTTGTGAACACCCTTATGAATAGACCAGACATGAAGATTTATACCGTGGATCCGGAAGCATGGTCATTTGATTACCTTAATTCCACGCACAGGGATCATATAAAATCTGGTCACCTGAACCTTGTCAGGTCACGAATCGAAGATCTTGATCTTGGAAAGGAGACTTTTGATACCTCAATTGCGATAGCTTCACTGCACCATCTAAAGGATCCAGTCGCTGGAATAAAGAAGATGGAAGATCTGACCAGAGGGAATGTAATAGTTACAGACTGGAACGAGTCATCTGCAGGGATCCACAACCCGCATTCAAGTGACGATTTGGGCGAAAAGGAAAGATCATTGAAAAAGTATGCGAATGAATCCGGATACTCTATTTCAGAACACAAGTACTGGTATGTCCTGCATAAAAAGATAGAAAAATAAAAGTCGCTCAGATAGATTTTACGAGGCTGATCCTGTCTAATAAATGCGCCTTGATCTTTCTATTTTAGCAAAAAATGCCAATGCTGTTAAAGAGTCAAATCCAAAGCGATGCATGATATTCCGACCGTAAGAGGGCATCTGGGTTATCAAGTCACTCCAACCCTTACCTTCTTGTACAGAAGAACTGCGATGGCAACCATGGCAATTGTCTCTATGATAGTAACAAGAAGCTCAATGAAATCCGATCCGATTATCGTTGAAGTATATCCGGCCCTGACGACGTCCGCAATGTATGTTAACGGGTTAATGTAGAATAGTACTTTCAGTGCTTCTGGCGTTGTTGGTGATATGGGATAGAATACTGTACTCGCAAAATCAACAAGGAATATTATCAGGATAGTAAGGCTGTTGTATGCCTGGTTCGACTTAACCTTTGCAGCAATAGCAAGGAACATGCATCCAAAGAACAGGCTTCCCAGTGAGATGCTTACGACAATAAGACCAATTCCTTCCAGTGAAATTGGGGTGTAGTTCAGGAACGCTTCCGATACAAGCATCATGATCCCGGATCCAAGAAAACCGAATACAAGTGTTGTAAGAAGAATGCCGAATAGGTATTCAGCTCTCGTATACGGGCTGCTCAATATCTGCTCGAACATTCCGTATCTCCTGTCGGACCAGAGGAGGCCGCCTGCGACTATTCCCGCGGTAGCAGTCTCAAAAGCAGCTATCCCGGGAGAAAGAAATTCCCTGTAGTTTATTGAGGTTGTCCCGACCGGGATCTGACTGATCAGCGTTCCAAACATGTATCCCATGAAAATCAGGTATATGGTTGGCATAAGCACAAGAAAAACAAGTGTGCCAGGATCCGTATTGACCCTTACATTTCTTATCATGAGCCTGTAGGAGTTGATTATATTCATTCAAGCACCTCCTGCAATTGTGCTGATGAAAACGTCCTCTAACGACACCGCCCTGACATTCAGCCATTCAACCTGCGCCGATTCTGACGCTGCAAGCTTGATTATCTCCTGCATGGTCTCCTGTGTGTTCCCTGTCACTATCCTGTAAGGCATTCCACTCTCAAACGGAGGTTCCACCCTTCCAGAGCTTACCTTTGAAAACATGGATCCGGCACCGGCCTGATCGCCAGACAACTTTACCTCGACAGTCTTTAAACCATTGTAGCCGGTCTTCAAAGCATCCACGGTATCGCTCGCAAGGATCTTTCCATTGTTCATGATGGCAACCCTCTGGCATAGATAGTCAGCTTCTTCCAGGTTGTGGGTTGTGAAAAGAACGCTCAATCCATCCTTTGTCAGGTCCTTGATCATGTTAAGTATATTTCTGCGTGCAATCGGGTCAAGTCCGGAAGTAGGCTCATCGAGAAAGAGTACATCCATGTCATGCATAAATTCCCTGGCAACCTGAACCCTTCTTTTCTGACCTCCAGAAAGATCCCACATTCTCTTTTTCCTGACGTCTGTGAGTTCGAACGTCTTCAAAAGCGACTCCCTCTTTGCATCACGCTCGCTTTTGCTCACTCCCCAGATGAAGCCGTAAACGTCAAAGGCCTTTTCAACCGTTGTGAAGTCAAAAGACTCATCCTGAAGGACAACTCCAATTCTCTTTCTAATATGGTTTCCTGCAGTACTGGGATCCATCCCCAGAACCTGGACAAACCCTGAACTTCTCTTAAGGAGGGTTGAAAGTATCCTGATCGTTGTTGTCTTGCCCGCACCATTCCTGCCGAGCATTCCAAAAACCTCACCCTCTTTGACGGAGAAACTTATGCCGTCTACGGCATACTTCCTTCCATCGTAGGTGTATTTCATGTCCCTTACTTCAATTGGAAAACTGGTCAATTCAAAAACCTCGGCTGTCATTGGATTTTAATAAAAATAGATTTTGATAGGCAAATTCGACAAAAATCGTTCTTTGGCTTTTCATCTATTATCATCCCTGATATTCCTTTTCCTGACAATTGCATTTTCTGACATCTTTAAAGTGCTTGCTTCGACATAGTCGACCTCACAACCGTCGCCAAGCGTGACGTCATCGCCGATTATACTTTTGGCTATCACGCCCTCGAGTTCAGCCGTCTTGCAGGTGATTTCATCTATCTTGATACTTGCAGAGCGAAATATTCTCCGCTGTCTCCTAATATTTACAGTATTGCAAAGGAGTTTTGTTATCTTTCCACGGGTAGAGCTAATGTCTATTTGAATTGAATTGCAGTCCACACCATCTGATTCAATTGCACCATCAA